>DSDW01000100.1 GCA_011048515.1 Campylobacterota bacterium
ATATTATTGTCTAATTAGTTGGAGGAGGTGAGTTTTAAGCAACTACCTTTAGGTTATGACGGCACATTTATGGTGGATTTCATCCACCCTACAGTTAGCACTCTCTCTGTGCTACATCTTTATACTCTATACCCATGAGCGCACATGCACGCTTTTTTGGGAGTTCTTTCACAGTCTCGGGAGAGTGGAACGAGCGCGGTATGTTACGCCTCGGCGTTCTCTTCTGTTTTGAAAGTATAGATCGGTTCCTGGGTTGGGTCTTTGATCACAGATTCTGTGATGATACACTTCTCAAGCCCCTCTTTGGAAGGAGAGCTGTACTGCAGCGGGAGCATCGCTTCTTCTATGATCCCTCTGAGGCCACGGGCCCCGACCCCTTTGTCTATCGCTTTTTGAGCGATCGCTTCAAGCGCTGCCTCTTCAAACTCCAGTGCTATCCCGTCCATCTCAAAGAGCGCCTGGAACTGTTTGATCAGGGCATTGTCCGGTTCCCTGAGGATCTGGACCATCTGCTCTTTTGTCAGCTCTTTGAGCTGTGCGATGATCGGTATACGTCCTATGAACTCCGGGATCATCCCGTAATGTACCAGCGCCTTCTGATCGACTTTGAACTCTTTCATCTCCACTTTTTGCACGGAACCGAACCCGACCTTGTTTGTCTTTTTGGTATGTCTGTCCGGCACAAGACCTACAAAGGCCCCGCCGCAGACGAAGAGCACATGTGTCGTATCAAAGAGCACGGTCTCGGTCGTGGAGTTCTTCCGGCTCCCTTTGACCGGTACGTAGACCTCTGCACCTTCCAGGATCTTGAGCAACCCCTGTTGTACCCCTTCCCCTGATACATCTCTGCCCATAGTGGAACTTTCGCTTTTTCTTGCGACCTTGTCGATCTCATCGATATAGATGATACCTCTTTGCGCCAGTTCCACATCGTAGTTGGCCGCTGCCAGCAGACGCGAGAGGATACTCTCGACATCCTCCCCGACATACCCCGCTTCAGTAAGAGCTGTCGCATCGGCTACGGCAAAAGGGACATTCATGATCCTCGCAAGAGATTTTGCCAGCAGTGTCTTGCCGCTTCCTGTGGGTCCGAGCAGCAGGATATTGCTTTTCTCCAGTTCCACATTGTTGTAGACCGGATTTTCGATACGCTTGTAGTGGTTGTATAAAGCTACGGCGAGGACTTTTTTGGCATCCTCCTGACCGATAATATACTTATCTAAAAACGATACGATCTTTTCAGGCTTCGGAAGCTGCGCATGCAGGGACTGCTGCTGTTCGTATCGCACCTCTTTTTGGAGGATCGCTGCGCAGGTGGTGACACACTCATTGCAGATATTGCTCTTTTCCGAGGAGAACATTTTTTTGACCTCACTCTGTTTTCTTCCGCAGAATGAACAGGTTTTTTCCTGGCTCATGACTTATCCTTTGTGTTCAGGTTGGAGAGTACTTTATCGGCAAGACCGAACCTGATCGCTTCGGCTGCGATGAAATAGTTATCTCTGTCACTCTCTTTTTCGATCGTTTTGATATGCTTGCCTGTTGCAGCAGAGATGATCCTGTAGAGACGCTTTTTGAGGCTGATGATATGGTTGGCCTGTATCTCGATATCACTTGCCTGACCTGAAGCACCGCCCAAAGGCTGATGGATCATCACCTCTGCATTGGGGAGGATATATCTGTGACCCGGTTCACCGCAGGTAAAGAGCACGGCTGCCATGGAAGCGACCAGTCCCATGCCGTAGGTATATACCGGAGCCGAGATCAGCTGCATCGTATCGAGTATCGCCAGTCCGGCCATGACCGATCCTCCCGGAGAGCTGATATACATATGGATAGGCTCACCGGAGTCTTCTGCCTCAAGGTAAAGTAGCTGTGAAACGATGATGCCCATCATATGGTCATCGATAGGTTCTGTGATCATAATGACCCTGTCTCCCATCAGTTTGGAAAAAAGGTCGAAGTATCTTTCTCCTCTTGGGGATCGGTCCTTTACCGTTGGTATGTATGGCATGGTTTATCCTTCTTTGCTAATTTGTCCAGAAGCAAAGCTCATGGACACGCTATTGTCTTTAGCAGACGGCTCTTGCGAAACTGGTTTCGCTTTTAAAATAATGCTTTTTATTTCTTATAAACTTCATCATCACTATATAAATGCTTTCGTGAATTCTTCCAGAGAGATCTCTAGCAGTTCAAGATTGTGTTTTTCGATAAATTTTTCCTCTTTTTTGCTCAGCGGTTGGTCATTGATAAAGTAGCCTCCCTCAAGATCTATCGTAAGTTCATTGGCAACCATCCTGTCCGTGTCCCGGTCAAAGGCTGTACCCAAAAAGAGATATTTTTTGGTCTTTCTGTAGGTTTTCAGCACAGAAGGGACCGCAAATCCTCCCATCGCTTCGGTCAACCAGTCGACATAATCGGCATCCGATATCACAAAGCTTGGCTCGGGCAGCGGGGTGCCCATCGGTTTAAAGAGGATTTTCTTTGCATCATCGAGTGCATCCTCTTCCACCTGAAAATACTTTTTGTTTTCCATATCCCATTCAAAGATCTCATACCTGTAGTCATTGTTCAGTATCCTGGATTTTCCTACGATCAGGGTGTGGGGCTCATAGGCGAGAAGCTCCTGTATCTTGCTGTCACGGTTGGTATCGATGATATAGCGCGGCTGCATATTGAGTATCGCTTTTTGCAGCGGTGTAGGATCGAACGGTTTGGTATAGATCCAGTGCATCATCTGCTGGATATAGTCGACGCCTCTTCTCTGCTCAAGGTGCATCGCTGCCCTGGAGTACTCGAACATCAGTCTGTCGCTCATCGCTCTCCCGTTATTCATCATCAGGATCATAGAGTCCGAGTCATAGGGGATCTGTTCCCCCTCTTTGGTTTTTATACCTTTGAAGATACCCATACCAAAGTAGGGTACAGTGGTTTGGTTTCTGAGTTCTTTTTTGATCGTTTCTATCGTATCATCGATTGTTAATGCGGTCATCAGTGGCATCCTTTCCCTGTATAGCAGGTCTGTGCTGCTGCCAGCTTTCTTAGCAGCGTATCATGATCGAAGGGGCTGCTGATATCTTTGGGATATTCATCATAAAAGAGTGCCCCGTCCCTGGAGATCAGCAACAGCGACTTGGTGAACTCGCCTTCCAGTATCTCCCCCTGCAGTCTCACGCCATACCAGTCTCCAAACTCTCCCTCCTTGTCGATAAGAAAGTCTACATGTTTCAAGTGGGGGTCTGCATGCTTCTCATTGGCAACGACCAAATGGCACTCGATCTCACCCTGCGCTTCTGTCGAGAGAAGGGTATCGATCTCACTCAGTTCCTCTTTCACCGTTTTATTGATAAAAGGGAGCGTAATGATCACCTGGGTTTTACCGTTGTGTCCGGCAATCGTATGTATCCTGTTTTTCTCATCATAGAGTTTGACTTTTTCTGATGCGTAACCTATATCCATGGGAATATCCTCAAGTTCTAAAGTGTATGTGTCGTAGTGCACTTGCAAGTGATACTCCTAAAATAAAATTGATGATTGCAAATTGTATTCCATGAAGAGTGAGATATAAAACGGGACAAAAACACAACTCCTCCCATTCTCATTCAAAAAACGACAAAAATGTCATTGTCTGTGTAAGAAGTTGATCATGATGCCAGGAGTCAGGCTGGAACACATATTGCATTTGTTGCTGCAGAGATGATACATAGCTACATGATGCGCGATCATTCCGAATATATATCAAAGGAGAATCTATGAGTTGTTGTTCGAGTAATCCGGCAGAAAATTTTATGCCTGAGGATATTCAGGAGAAGATTCATAACCATCCCTGTTATTCCGAGGGGGCGCACCATCACTATGCACGTATACATGTTGCGGTTGCTCCCGCGTGTAATATACAATGTAATTACTGTAACCGTAAATATGACTGTTCCAATGAGAGCCGTCCCGGAGTCACCAGCGAAAGGCTCACTCCAGAAGAAGCGGTAAAAAAAGTGATGTATGTGGGTGGTGAGGTGCAGCGTCTGAGCGTACTTGGTATCGCAGGCCCCGGTGATGCGCTCGCAAATCCGGAAAAGACATTTAAAACCTTCAAAATGGTCAGGGAAAAGGCACCGGATCTGAAACTTTGTCTCTCTACCAACGGGCTGGAGCTTCCGGCGTTTGTTGATGAACTGGTAAAGTACGATATCGACCATGTGACCGTCACGATCAACAGTGTGGATACTACCGGAGAGATCGGTTCCCGGATCTATCCGTGGATCTTCTATAACAATAAGCGCTACTTCGGAAAAGAGGCGGCACAGATCCTTCTGGAGCGTCAGCTTGAAGGGATGAAGAGGTGTGTAGAAAAGGGTATCCTGATCAAGGCAAACTCGGTACTGATCCCCGGCATCAATGACAAACACCTTCCCGAAGTCGCCAAAAAGCTCAAAGAGATCGGTGTGTTTCTCCATAACATTATGCCGATCATCTCAGAACCGGAGCACGGTACGAAATTCGGTCTGGAGGGGATACCGTCGGCAACAGACCAGCAGCAGATGGAGGTACAGGAAGCCTGCGGTATGGATATGAAGCTGATGCAGCACTGCCGTCAGTGCCGCGCGGATGCGGTAGGGCTTATCGGTGAGGACCGAGGCCAGGAGTTCACCAAAGACACTTTTGCAAATATGATTTTTGATGAGCTCGAGATCAAATACGACATCGAAGGCCGGCAGGAAAGCCAGGCGAAGATCGAAGAGTTCAGATACTTCCTGGACAAAGCCAACGAACGTGTCAGAAAAGAGAAAGAAGAGCTAAGCAGTGATGGAGAGACGATCCTCGTGGCAGTCACGACTGCTGGTGAGGGGATGATCAACCAGCACTTCGGTTCGGTCAAAGAGTTCCTGATCTATGAGGCCGGGGACAGAGGTATCCGGTTTATTCATCACAGAAAAGTAGCGTATGAGTACTGTGCAGGCCCGGATGGGGCGAACCCAATCGACGGCATTGTCGAAAAGCTCAAAGACTGCAAACTGATCCTCACAGCCAAGATCGGCGGATGTCCCCAGGATGATCTGGCAAAAGCGGGATTGATCGCAGACCAGAGCTACGCTTTTGAGCCTATCGAAGCGTCAGTGCTGAAAGCGGCACGCAAGTACTTCAACCTGCCCGAGGAGCTGGAGGCGAATTGAACATCGTGCCCACGTAGGGTGGGTTTGCTAACCCACCAAAATGAATATCTGAGCAAATCGTCAAAACGGTGGGTTGGCAAACCCACCCTACAGAACAGCGTTTCAATAATAAGGAATACAAAATGGCATGGATCAACGATACCACATTAAGAGATGGCGAACAGGCACCATACGTTGCTTTTAATACTCAGGAAAAGCTTGAGATCGCACAGGGGCTTGCCGCGTGCGGTGCTGATGAGCTGGAGATCGGTATCCCGGCAATGGGGAGAAGGGAGCAGGAGGATATCAAAGCGCTTTTGGCACTGGGGCTGGATGTGCAGATGATGACATGGAACCGTGCAAGCATGCCTGATCTTGAAGCGTCACTGGCCTGCGGTGTGAAGGCCGTTGACCTCTCGATCCCTGTTTCTGATATTCTCATCGATGTGAAGTTCGGCGGTGATAGGGAGAGGATGCTCAGACAGCTTGAAGAGGTTGTGTATGTCGCAAAAAAAGAGGGGCTGTATGTCTGTATCGGCGCAGAAGACTCCTCCCGTGCCCCAGTGGCGTTTATCGAAGAGGTGATGAGACTGGGCAAAGCACTGAAGGCGGATCGGTTCCGTTACTGTGATACGGTCGGTATCCTGACACCTTCCAGAACCTTTGCCCATATCAGCCATCTAAGCCGTCTGGATCTGCTTCCTATCGAGATGCATACGCACAATGATTACGGTCTTGCCAATGCCAACGCTTTGAGCGGCCTGGACGCCGGGGCGATCTCTCTCAATACAACGGTGGTGGGACTGGGCGAGAGGGCAGGAAATGCTTCGTTTGAGCAGATCACTATGGCACTGAAACATCTCTACCGTGAAGAGAGAAATATCGATGCGGTTGCCATACGTGCGCTGATAGAGACAGTGATCAAAGCAGCCGATATGTATCTGGCTCCCAATGCACCGATCGTCGGAGAAAGGCTCTTTGCCCATGAAAGCGGTATCCATGCGGACGGCATGATGAAACACGGAAGTGCCTATGAGCCGTTTGATGCCGAAGAAGTAGGCGGGCACAGAGCGTTTCCTATCGGAAAACACTCCGGTACCTCTACGATCATGTATCATCTTAAGGCATTGGGAATCGATGCGGACAAGGCATCATTGAAGCATCTGCTGCCTTCCATCAGAGAGATCGTGACCTCGCGCAAAAGGGTACTGGAGGAGGATGAACTGCTGCATCTCTACAGGGAAAGCGTATGTTTATAGGCTGGCTGAAATTTACCGATGTCAATGATCTGGTAACGATCGCCAATGATGTCGGATGGCTCGTTGACGGCTACCATATCAAACTGATGATCATGCATTCGCCGCATCTCTGCTATGGGGCATACGATGAAGGGAAGCTTGTGGGGGCGATCCTGGCGATAGAGTTTGAACAGAGCGCACAGATGAAGTACTTTATGGTAAAGCCGGAGTATCAGAAGCAGGGGATCGGCAGACGTCTGGCCGATACCCTGATCGGTGTACTCAAAAATGAGTTTCAACATATCTACGTACACTCCAACCCCTCATTGGTTTCCTTTTTCGAGGCATACGGCTTTGAATCCCGGATGGAGATAGGACGTTATGTCAATGTCGGGAAAGTACCGCCGTTCAACTTTACCAATGCCCATGCCAAGGAGCTTGACAGTGGCAATTTTGATGCGATCATTGCAAAGATCGATAAAGAGACCTTCAATGAGGACAGACTGGATTTTCTCAGAGACGAGATGGAGCGTCACAGTTCTCTGAAGTTTGCATTGCAAAACGGTTTTCAGCACTCAAGCGTGGTCAATGCCAGACAGGTTTATCTTGGTCCATGGCAGGTAAGAGCCGGGCATGAGGATGAAGCGGAGAAAATGATGAAGGGCGTGTTGTATTTCAGGGGATTGAAAAAAGTTGTTGCCGATATACCGATGGGTATCAGGCATGTGGTCGAGCTCTATGAGCGTTACCATTTTCAAAACAAACAGCGTTTTGTCCATATGGGCTATGGCGGCAGCGATATTCGTTTTGAAAATATCTACGCCTTTTCGTTGTGATGCTGCGTAGGGTGGGTTTGCCAACCCACCATTTGCAATGGTTTGTTTGAACATAATTTTGGTGGGTTGGCAAACCCACCCTACAACAAAAAGAGGAGTCGAAGATGTTATTACATGAATTGAATATCGGAGAGACAGCAGTGATCGATGTCATCCATGCAGTAGGTTCCCTGAAGCGCCGACTCTGCTCGCTGGGGCTTGCAGAAAAAGAGTCCGTATGTGTCAAACACTACGGTCTGTTCAGAAGCACGGTTCAGGTGATGACAGAGAGTTCGTTCATCGCACTTCGAAAAGCCGAAGCAGAGTGTATAGAGGTACACAAAATCGCGTAGGGTGGGTTAGGAAACCCACCCGCGTAACATCTCTCACAAAATCTTCTGGAACGCTCTATGCATACCCAATCATGAAATTTTGTATCTGCACAAGGAGGACAATGATGTCAGAAGAAACAAAAGAGTTGAAAAAAGAGCTGGCAAAACGTAAACGTATGGCGGTGGAGATCGCATCGGAGATCCATGATATCGTGGAGGATACACTCTGGACAGATTATGACAAGATGCCTGAATTGAGCCAAAGGCTTGTCGCAGCTGTTGCTGATGCAAATGCATTCAAAGCAGAGAATGGACTATAGGATAGATAGTAAGTAGTAGAGAGCAGGTAGCAGGTATGGGGATTAGTTTTTAACGAAAAACATACCGAACCTACTACTTACTATCCGCTATTTACTACCTAAATATTAAGGCGTCATGGTGAGTACCAAAGAAGAGATCCTCCGGATGCAGATCTGTGAGTGTGGAGAGAAGAACGTGGCAGAGGCGATCGATATCTTTCAGGATACTTCTCTGCCGTTCAAAAAAGTAAAAAAGCTGGTGACAGGGTGCAACAAGATATGCTGTCGTGCCGCCCTGGAGAAGCTTTATGAGATGCAGCGGTTTGGCAGGTATGACTATGATGAGATCGAAATGATGATCAAAGAGGCTAGAAGCGTTGGGTACCGTTGCCGTCAGAGCACTTGAGAACACTCTGCTACTCCTCCAATGAACTGATGAAAATACCTGATGAGATCGGGCGCTATACAAAACTAAAAACGTTGGACCTTGAGGGAAATGCGATCGTGGATCTACCCGACAGCCTGGCAAATCTACCGGAGCTCACTACGCTCTATATCGACGGCAATCCACTGAGTAGAGGAGCAAAAAAAGTGATAGAGATACTTCAACCCGAGATCTGTGATATCCATATGAAAAGAGGGATCACCATAGACAATGCAAAAGAAGAGGACCTCGAAGAGATGGCACACCTGCTCAGTCTCCTCTTTGCGATCGAACAGGATTTTGAGATCAACTATGACAAACAGCTCGCAGGCATCAGCAAGCTTTTCCGCTCAGAGGGAAAAGCGCTTTTGGTCGCCAGGCATGAAGGAGAGGTCGTAGGCATGGTAACGATGCAGCGGCTCATCTCCAGTGCCGAGGGGGACTACATCGGCCAGATCGAAGATCTTGTGGTCAAAGAGGCGTACAGAAAGATGGGGGTGGGAAGCCGCCTGATCAACAAGATGAGAGCCATCGCCCTGGAGTATGGATATAAGCGTATACAGCTGGCTGCGGATGAAGACAATGCCAATGCCCTGAGATTTTATACCAGACGGGGTTTCCATCGGACACACCTGAAGATGTACCATTTTAAGGCGTGATAACGTTTCTCTTATTTCCCTAAGGCGTATATATTACACTGAGGGTATATCAAAACATTAGAGAGAGATCATGACAATGACACCGTTTGAAATGATGCTTATCTCCTCCACGGTTTGAGAGTTCAACCCGATTTTACAAACAATTAAGATCACCAAACTCAAAGAGGCAAAAGATGTATCGATCGGGAATGGTGTTCTTGAGTTACGCGTAGGTCGGGGTATCCCTACCACGACGATAACCATCAAAGCACAACCATATTTAGTGTCGGAGTGAGGATACCCCGACCTACGAAGTTGTTGACTGGGAATGAAAATACCCTGGATGTCCAGCCTCAATGATACAAACGAGAGACACCATTATTGAATCCCGCACCTCTGCAAATCCCATTCCTACAAAATTGTCTCTTTTTTGTCGTTTGTTGAGGTTTGTACATACTTGTCGTATCTTTGTCGTGAAAAAACCGGGAACGGATGATGCATTGGTGTTTGATGACATTTGATTACAACATAAGGAGAAAACATGTCAGAACTTCGTCAAATAGCATTTTATGGTAAAGGCGGGATCGGTAAGTCTACTACATCCCAGAACACACTTGCGTCAATGGCTCACTATTTTGATCAAAATATTATGATCGTAGGATGTGACCCAAAAGCCGACTCGACAAGACTCATCCTTCACGAGAAAGCACAGTCAACCATCCTTCAGCTAGCTGCTGAAATGGGAACCGTGGAGGATCTGGAACTGGAAGATGCATGCAAGCCGGGTGCCGGGATCTTTGCTCCGGATGCACCGGGCGGCTGGATCAACTGGACTGAGTCAGGCGGGCCGGAGCCGGGTGTCGGTTGTGCAGGACGCGGGGTTATCACCGCGATCAACTTCCTGGAAGAAGAGGGTGCCTATGAAGAAGAGGGGCTGAACTTTGTATCTTATGATGTACTCGGAGACGTTGTATGCGGCGGGTTTGCGATGCCGATCCGTGAAGGTAAAGCCCAGGAGATCTATATCGTTATGTCCGGTGAGATGATGGCGATGTATGCGGCAAACAACATCTCCAAAGGTATTCTGAAGTACGCGAACACAGGTGGAGTAAGACTTGCAGGTCTTATCTGTAATGCTCGTATGACAGACAGGGAGTACGATCTTGCCAATGCCTTGGCAAAAGACCTTGGAACGCAGATGATCCACTTTGTACCGAGAAACAACATCGTACAACACGCTGAGCTGAGAAGAATGACGGTGGTTGAGTACAGCCCTTATTCTGATCAGGCGATTGAGTATAAAGAGCTTGCCAGAAAGATCATTGCCAATGATATGAAGGTGATCCCGACACCACTGGAGATGGATGATCTTGAAGACCTTCTCATGGAATTCGGTCTTGAAGAAGAGGCGGATGAAGAAAACGTCGGTAAAGCGGCGGAGGCATAAAAAGAGTTGACCTCTATGAGGTTCAAAACTCCTCTTTCGAGGAGTCCCTAAAAACACTTTTATAATGAAAAGAAAACAACAGACAAAGGAGAAAAGATGTTTATTTTAGGATTTCATTTTCCCGCAGATATGGGGAACAAAATTGAAGATTCGATCGTCGTGGAAAAACTTGATGCAATGATCGCTGAAGTCGGTATCGATGATATTGCAGCAATTGAACTTGAGATGGGTTTGCGAGGTAAGGAGTGCACTAAATTCACTTACACCAATAAAGACACATTTATGTTCAAGGCATTGGCTGCGTATCTTAAAGATGATACGTATGTAGACAAAGAGGGTGAAAAGTATCTTGTCTATACCAACAGATACCAAATGTCCGAGCTCTCCAAGAGACTTGATTCTGATGATGAAACCATGGCGCTTTGCAAAGCATTTGACTCTATGGAGCAATTCAGAGTAAAAGCGGCTTAAATAAGAAACAATTTACAGGAGGATAACATGGGTCCAGAAACATTAGAATCAAAACAGAGAGCTGCGGTAGAGGAGGTGCTCAAAGCCTATCCGGACAAAGCGGCAAAAAACCGTGCGAAACACCTCGGTGTCGGCGGTCCGGAAGATGAAAGCCAAAAGACATGCGGTAACGTAAGATCAAACAAGAAGACAGTACCCGGCGTCATGAGTCAGCGCGGGTGTGCGTATGCAGGTTCCAAAGGGGTTGTATGGGGGCCGGTCAAAGATATGATCCATATCTCTCACGGCCCTATCGGTTGCGGTCAGTACTCAAGAGCCGGTCGCCGTAACTACTATATCGGTACAACCGGTGTCGATACATTCGTAACGATGAACTTCTCTTCAGACTTCCAGGAAAAGGATATCGTATTTGGCGGAGATAAAAAACTGGCCGTCTGTTTCGAAGAGATCGATGCGCTTTTCCCGCTGAACAATGGTATCACCGTGCAGTCAGAGTGTCCCATCGGTCTGATCGGTGATGATATCAACGCAACCTCCAAAGTCTATGCGAAGAAGACAGGCAAGACGATCGTACCGGTAAACTGTGAAGGGTTCAGAGGGGTCTCCCAGTCACTCGGCCACCATATCGCAAACGATACGGTAAGGGACTATATCTTTGACGCAGAAGTTGAAACACTGGGGGAAGAGATCGAAGCGACAGACTATGACGTGGCGATCATCGGGGATTATAATATCGGCGGCGATGCATGGTCAAGCCGTATCCTTCTTGAAGAGATGGGGCTGAGAGTGGTAGCGCAGTGGTCCGGGGATGCGACACTCAAAGAGATGGCACAGACTCCAAAAGTGAAGCTGAACCTGCTTCACTGCTACAGATCGATGAACTACATCTCGAGACATATGGAAAAAGAGTTCGGTATCCCCTGGATGGAGTATAACTTCTTCGGTCCGACCCAGACGATCAAGTCACTCAGGAAGATCGCTTCATTCTTTGACGAGAGCATCCAGCAAAAATGCGAAGAGGTGATCGCCAAGTATCAGCCGATGGTTGACGGCGTGATCAACAAGTATAAACCAAGACTCGAAGGCAAACAGGTCATGCTCTTTGTCGGTGGTCTGAGACCTAGACACGTGATCGGTGCCTATGAAGACCTGGGTATGGAAGTGATCGGTACAGGATATGAGTTCGCTCACGATGATGACTACAAGAGAACGAAAGACGAGATCATGAGATCGACAGTGATCTATGATGACGTCAACGAGTATGAGCTTGAAGCGTTCGTGAAGAAACTTCAGCCTGATCTCGTAGCATCAGGTATCAAAGAGAAGTATGTGTTCCAGAAAATGGGTCTGCCGTACAGACAGATGCACTCCTGGGACTACAGCGGTCCTTACCATGGGTATGACGGCTTTGCGATCTTTGCAAAAGACATGGATCTGGCGATCAACTCTCCGGTATGGGCACACACCAAAGCCCCATGGGACAAAACAGAAGCGGAGGCGTAAGATGCAAGAAGTAGAAAATATCGTAAACGGACAGAAACTATTCCAGAAACCGGAGTACCAGAAAGTACTTGCGGACAAAAAAATGTTTGAAGGCGGAATGGGTGCGGTCAACCCTGAAAAGGTGGCAGAGGTAGCTGAATGGACAAAGTCATGGGATTACCGTGAGAAGAACCTTGCAAGAGAGGCGATCACCGTAAATCCGGCAAAAGCATGTCAGCCGCTTGGCGCAGTAATGGTCGCACTCGGTTTTGAAAACACGATGCCGTATGTGCACGGGTCTCACGGATGTGTAGCATACTTCAGATCCTACTTTACAAGACACTTCAAGGAGCCGACACCATGTGTATCTGACTCAATGACGGAAGATGCAGCGGTATTCGGTGGTCTTGTGAACATGAAAGACGGTCTGAAAAACTGTGCGGCACTCTATAAGCCCGATATGATCATGGTATCAACGACCTGTATGGCGGAGGTGATCGGCGATGACCTCTATGCTTTTGCTATAGCCGCAAAAGAAGAGGATGGCGGAGAGTTCCTCCCGGAGGAGTTCCCCATCACTTATGCGCATACCCCATCCTTTGTCGGCAGCCACATTACAGGCTATGACAATATGATGCAGGGTGCGCTTCAGCAGCTTACTGAAGGTCACCAGGGTGAGCAGACCGATACGATCAACATTATCCCCGGTTTTGAGACGTATATCGGTTCCATCCGTTCCATCAAACACATCGCTGAGGAGTTCGGTGCACACTATGTCATGCTTGGTGACCACTCAGACCAGTGGGATATGCCGGCAGGTGAATATACGATGTTTGCAGGGGGTACGAAGATAGAGGATGCCAGAAACGCGATCAACGCAAAAGCAACACTCTCGCTTCAAAAGTATGCAACTGCCAAAACGATGAAGATGATCACTAAGCGTTGGAAACAAAAAGAGAGTGCAGAACTGAACCCGATCGGTCTAAGAGGTACGGATGAGTTCGTGATGAAGCTTGCCGAGCTTACAGGAAAAGAGGTACCAGAGTCACTCAAAGTAGAGCGCGGCAGACTGGTGGATGCGATGCAGGACTCTTATCCCTATATGCACGGCAAGAAATTCGCGATCTGGGGTGATCCTGACTTCCTGATCGGTGTAGTAGGTTTCCTTCTTGAGATGGGTGCGGAGCCGACACACGTACTTTGCCACAACGCGCCAAGAGGCTGGGAGGATGAGATGAGAGCACTGCTTGATACTTCTCCGGCTGCAGCGGATTGCCACGTATGGGCAGGTAAAGACCTGTGGCATATGAGATCGCTTCTCTTTACGGAGCCGGTTGACTTCATGATCGGTAACTCCTACGGTAAAGAGCTGATGAGGGATACAGGTACACCGCTGATCTATATCGGCTTCCCTATCTTTGACAGACACCATCTTCACAGATACTCTATCAGCGGATATGACGGGGCACTGAACCTGCTGACCTGGATCACAAACAAAGTGCTTGACCAGCTTGACGAAGAGACAAAAGATATCGCAAGTACCGATTATTTCTTCGACCTTGTGAGATAAAGATCTCATCTTCCTCTTTCCCCGTCTTGGTGGAAAGGTGGGGAAGATCTGTACATCAATAAGATCATGTTTACAATGCATCATAAGTATACATATATTTTAAAT
>DSDW01000097.1 GCA_011048515.1 Campylobacterota bacterium
AACCGCTTCATGAAGGAACTCGCCGAAGAATGTTTTGGGCTCCTGAGAGGCCAGGAAGAGGTAGGTTCCTGCAACAAGCCCTATCATTGTAAGGGCAGTGATCGCTTTTTGTACCGGGCTGAACATCTGTATGGGCTCTTTTTTGCGTATTTCGCATACGCCTCCCGGACAATGCTGCGGATCATCTTTGGCGATGGCTTTGTATATCATACACCCTACACATATGGAAAAGGCGCTTTCCAGAAATGTCAGCAGAAGACAAAGCACACAGATCAGAACTTTGTAAAAATTGATATCCCAGTGTATCACGAACCACCAGAGCATGGGAAGGGAGATCAGCCAGCCCAGTGTCCATGCAAAGCGTTTTTGCAGTGCGCCTACATATTCGGGTTTTTGATTCTGTACAAAAAATTTTCCCAGAAGCAGAGAGGGAGAATAGGCTGGATTGATGATCCTTGCCGTAAAATCAAGAAACAGGAATGCCAGATAGACTCTCGCTACAATAATATGGTTAAACCCTATGCCGACAAAGATGACGATCATCCCCAGCATTCCGAGTATTCCCGCTCCTGCTCTTGCCTCTCTTTCGTTGACAACCCGTATATCATACCCGGGGACCTTGGCCCCGTATTCCCATAAAAAACTTTGCAAGTTCAACATTTTTCCTTTTGTCACTTTCATCTATTTTCAAGCGCTCTTAGAGACCCGTTTGAATCTATAGGCTGATTATAATAGAAAAAAATAATATTTACTTTATTTTCTGTTGCAAAAAAGTACCTGTCGCATGCTACAATCCGTGTGTTTTCAATGCTTTTAATGTACAATCTTTAACAAAAAAACAAAAGGCCTGTCGATCTATACAAAACATATTCTTCTCATGCTGATCGCCTCATTATCATTTGTCAACACGCATGCCGAAGAGATGTCGTGGGGCAGATTCGACACGCATATCGAACTCTTCCATTATGACATTAACGGCCAGGAAGACCAGGATTCACGTGCAACCGTGCTGGGCGGATATCTGCACTATATCTCCAGGCCCGTCTATCACTTTGGGGTGGGTGTCAAACAGTATCTCTCGGACTTGATATTCTATTCTAAAAATCCCGCACTCACCTCACTCACCGACTCTGCCGGAGAGGATATCAACCCATTAAGCGAACTCTATGCCTATTATGAGACGGAGCGCTTTGCTCTCAAACTAGGGAAACAGCAGCTCTCCACACCCCTGCTCAACGATGATACTACCAGACTCATCCCCTTTAGCTACAGGGGAGTCACCTCCCGCATCTCCTGGAATACCGATACGTTTCTTGCGCTGGGCTACATTACAGGGTTCAGGGCCAATAATAGTGAGGACTATACCCCATATACCTCAAGCGGCCTGGCAGAGGATGGTGTGGCCTATCTCGGTTTTCATACCCAATTTGGCGCTGTCAAACATCAGTGGTACTACTACCATGCACCCAAACTCTACAATACCCTTCACATGGAGGTATCTGCAAGCACCCCTTATAACAGCTCCAAAACCTTACTGTATGGTGTACAGGCGATCTATACATTTGACAATGCAGAGGAAAGCCATACCATCACGGGCGATAACGGAGGTGGGGATGTCAGACTGATCGCTGCCAAAGTCGGGATAGCGTCCCAAAAGTTCTCCTATATCGGTTCGCTCTCTTACAATCTCGGGGAGGATGGGATCAACAGGGGATATGGAGGATTGTCCTCTCTCTATACAAGTTCCATGATCACGACAGGAAAAAAACGGGGCCATCCCTTTGCCAAATCCATGAAGGTACACTACAAATACTATTCTTCGGGCAAAGAGAAGGAGTATTCCAGCGCACTACACTTTACCAATGTCACTTATGGAGACGATGCCGCCAATCCAATCAATGCATTCTACATCGACCACAAGTTTAAATTCAGGCCGAGGGAGTATATCCTGCTGCGATTTGAAAAACAGTGGATTGCCGAGGAGGATGACAAGAGCTACTTCAGGATCATCAGCGCCTATACCTTCTGATCCGGGCAGGATTATAGCAGTATCTTTGAGGCAACGGCGCAGACGGCACTCTCGCTTTTGAGTACCAACGGAGTATCGAACCCGATCACTCTCTCCGGTGAAAAGAGCGCAATCTCCTTCCCGGTCAATCCGCCTTCGCAACCGACCACGATCGTATCGATAGGCATTTCCGATGAGAGTGTATGCTCCGAGAAATTCAAAAGACAGCTTTTGGGGTTTTGGGCGATGAACGCCTCAAGGTTCTCAGCCATCTCCAGCTGCATCATCACGCTTCGTCCCGACTGCTGGGAAGAGTTCAACAGGATCTTTTCCCAGCGTTTAAAATCGGGCTTGAAGCTTTTTTGCGAACGGGCACAGTAGATGAAGGTGATCTTCGATACCCCCATCTCATTGAGAGAGGGAAGCACCTTCTCTACGCTCTTGGGATCGATCATGCACCACCCGATATGCAACTCCCGCTTGGCCTTCACTTCAAGCACCTGACTCTCCTGGAGCATCAGTGTCGCACTGCGTTTGTCCATATGCGTGATCAGGTAGCGATGGATCAGACCATCCTCCAGATTACGCAGATAAAGGGTATCCTCCGCCTTGTGCCTGCGCACTTTGAAAATATACCGGTGATCATCCCCCTCCAGCATCAGTGAAGGGTGTCCTGCTAAAGTATTATAAAGATATAACACCCTTCGCCCTCAATACCATCAATACAACCATCGCAGCTACCAGAAGTATCTGCACGATACCGACCTTGACAAACACTCCCCTGATCAGCTTATAGGTTACAGGATTCTCAAGATTGGCGATCTTGACCAGTTTATGTTTGCGTATCTCTATATACATCATCACCGCCCAGATCACGATCATCAGGATGATCGCCAAGCTCATAGGGTATTCCCCCACGACCATTGCCACCAGTCCCGCAAACGCGATCATCGTAATGATCCCCTGGAAGATAGCGGTATAGATCAGGCTGACTTTTTTCAGTGACTGAGGATTTTTGGCGGTCATCATCGGCATAAAGAGCCCTCCGACCAAGAATCCCAAGAAGAGTTTGGTCAGCAGACTATGTGTCATTAAAATCGTTTCAATCATCAAATATCCTTCTGTAATAATCGGAATTATACTCTATTTTGTTATAATCCCCATAACTCACATAAGAAGGTTTATTATGCTCGTAACCATCCCCCAGGCACTCGATCTCATCCATGAGAAGGTTACCCCTTTGGACGGCGAGATCATCCCCATAGAAGACTCGGTCGGCCGTGTGGCGCTGGACTCCTATTGTGCAGAGTTCAATCTTCCAAGGTTTGACAACTCCGCGATGGACGGCTATGCGGTCAAAGTCTCCGATGCCGGCGCTACGGTACGCTCTACCCAGGTGATCTATGCAGGAGACAATCCTGCCATGGAGCTTAAAGCAGGCCAGGCGATCAGGATCATGACAGGCGCACCTGTCCCCAAAGGGTGTGAAGCGATCGTACCGATCGAGGAGGTGACGATCGACCAGGAGAAAATAACCCTACCCGGCAAGATCAAAATGGGAAACTTCATCCGTCTTGCCGGAGAAGATATCGCCAAGGGCACAAGCTACCTGCACCAAGGAGAGATGATCAATGCCTACACGATCGCGTCGCTCGCCTCACAGGGGATCACCCATGTCACGGTAAGCCGCAGGATCAAGGTCGCGATCTTCGGGACGGGCGATGAGCTTCGCCCCCATTTTGAAAAGATCGAAGACCACCAGCTTTACAACTCAAACTCCCCGATGTTTCTTACCAGATGCAAAGAGCTTGGATGCGAGGTGCGCTTCATCCGCTCCAGTGTCGATACGCTTGAAGCGCTCCAGGATTCCATCGCTTCCGTGCTGGATGCGGATATCATTATCACGAGCGGCGGGGTCAGCGTAGGCGATAAGGATTTCACCAAAGAGGCGTTTACCAACCTCGGGATGCAGATACACTTCCAGGCAGTCGATATCAAACCGGGACGTCCGACGGTTTTCGGAACAATAGGAAGAACCGCGGTGGTCAACCTCCCCGGCAATCCTCTTGCCTCAATGGTCAACTACGAACTCTTTCTTAGAGCGATTATCCGTAAAATGAGCGGGAGAGCGGATGCGCGCCATGCGACGATCACTACAGTACTGGGAGAAGAGCTGAGACTCAAAGGGGGCAAAACCACAGCACTGCTGGGAACATTTGACGGGGAGTCATTCACCCCGCTCCATGAGCAAAAACCGGGCATGGTCTCGCCGATGCAGAGAGCAGACGGGATGATACTGCTCAATCCCAAGATCACTGAACTGCCGCAAAATACTCCGGTCAGAATGATCCCTATCAGATGGGAAGCCTGTACAGAAAAAAGCGTGGATTTAATAAACCGCTAAGCGGTTTGTGATCTTTGTAGATCAATGGATTATTAGAGAGTAGAAAAGATATCCCTGGATGGCCTATAGAGATCCGTATCTACATCAAAAAGTCCCAGCAGCGTATGAAAGAGATGATCATGCGAATAGGGCTGATCCTTTCTCTTGAGGAACGTCTGAATCTTTCTCTCCTCTTTGAAACTTGCATTCAACCACATCAGTGCACCCACATGTGTTTGTGACGCCGGTGCCATAAAATATGGCATCCCATGCAGATAAATGCCATGCTCACCCAAACTTTCACCATGGTCACTCATATAGAGCATCGCTGCAGCATGTGTGGTATCATATCTTTTAAGGAATTCGATCGTTTCATTTAAAAAATGATCCGTATAGCGCAGTGCATTGTCATACGCATTGCCGATCTCTTCTTGGGTGCACTGTTCGACCTGGTTCGTCTGGCAAACAGGTGTATACTTCTCAAAGTGTTTGGGGTATCGTTTGTAGTAGGCTGGTCCGTGGTTCCCCATCTGGTGTAGCACGATCAGGATATCCTTGTGCCGGTTTTGTGCAATATAGTGCTCCAGCCCCTGCAGCATTCCCTCGTCACGACACTCGCCTTCTTCGCAGATCGGATTGTTTTCAGGGGTCCTGTAATCCTCATAGGGCACCCTGAGGGCAACTCCCTTGCTATCGGAGTTATTGTCCCTCCAGAGCACGGCGATCTCATTGGTATGGTTCAGTACATCCAGTACATTCTGTGTAGAGATCCCTTTTTGGTAACTGTACTCGTTTCTTTCAAAAAGAGAAAACATACAGGGTACCGAGACCGCGGTAGAGGTGCCGCAGGAGGAGACATTGGGGAGGTTGATGATATCCTGTTCTGACAAAAGCGGGTTGGTTTCTCTATGGTAACCATTCAAGCTGAAATGATCTGCTCTTGCGGCTTCTCCCACAACCATGATGACGATCTTCGGCCTATCGCTCTTCTCTCTCATCACTTGTGCATCTTCGCCAATGCGCTTGACACTGACCGGTCCATCTCCGTAAGTCTTGCCGATATACTCTCCGACAGCATAGATCCAGTAGGTAGGATTTGTCATATACCTTAGCGGCTTATGTTCTCTGAAAAACGAAGTATAGTGTTTGCTAAAAAGAAACACTGTACCAAAAATAATCAGCAGTGAAACCCCTATCACTTTCATTTTGGATATCAGTTCTATCCCTTGTGGCCTATAGATAACCTTTGAACGATATATCAACCATGAAGGAAACACACCTAAAAAGAGAAAATAACCCAACTGCTTCAGTGTCAAAAGATCCAAAGATTCATTCAGATTGGTTTGGACGGTATTACGGATCATCTCACTGTCGATCACTACATGATAGGTATGCATAAAATAGTTTGTCAGCGAAGAGACCAGAACGACCGTGATCAAGATCGTCTTGGTGGTATATCTTGAACTGAAAAGTAAGAAAAGCAGTGTGGTCAATGCCGCCAACACTACGCCAAGAGAAAGCAAAAAAGGAATATTTTCACTAACGGGATAGATCTCGGCCGCATTGTGAAAGAATGTATAGTTATCAAAGAGGACAAGAAAGGTACTCGTCAATACAATAAGCTGAAGCTGCGTCAAATGTTTTGTCATAATCCATCTATTTTTAAATGCGAATTCTATCCAGAATATATAAATGTAAAATTTTTCTCGTAAGTTTTATGTATGACATATGGAATCAAATAGGTATAGAAACAGTGAAAGAAGATAAGCAATTAGAAAGGTTGGGCCTGTTCTAGATGAACAGACCCCTTATATATTAAAACGTCGCAATATACTCTGCAACTGCTTTGATATCCTCATCGCTCATCGTAGCGACTTGCGCACTCATCAGATTTCCCATACCGCTTACATCTCTTGTTCCTGCTTTATACTCTGCCATCTTTGTCTCAAGTTCCGCAGCACTCTGACCCGCTATGATCGCTGATTTATTAAGTGCAGGGTTCTTACCGTCAGCCCCATGACAAGCTGCACACTTCGCATAGAGTGTTTTGCCTAGTTCACTATCTGCAGTCGCTGATGCAGCTGCTGCTTCCTCTGCACTCTCCGCTGCGGATGTCGCTTCCTCGGATGCTTCTTCACTTGCAGCAGTCGCCTCTTCTGCACTCTCCTCTGCGGATGTTGCTTCCTCTGACGCTTCTTCACTTGCAGCAGCCGCTTGCTCTGCACTCTCCGCTGCAGAAGCTGCTTCATCAGTCGCTTCTATCATCTCAGTTGCTTTTTCTTTAGCCTTTTGCGCTGCTTCTTGCGCATCTTTTACTGCGGATTGCGTCGTCTCTTTTGCCGCTGAGGCAGTTTCAGACGCTGATTTTTTCGTCTCTTCGCTACATCCCGTAAAAAGTACCGTAGCCGCTATCATTGAGAGTAATACCGTTTTTTTCATAATGTTTCCTTTTAAAAGTGATTTACAAACCATTATACAGTAAAATCGTTAAACAATTGTCGGGTTGATAATTTTTCCTCTTTTCAGAAGTTTTTGCCAGATTTCCGGATCGCTCCACTCTTTTTGCACCTGTGCGGAGAAGATGATCTCCTCAAGGCTGATCTCTCCCATGAGCGGACTGTGGGCATCCTCTCTGAACCCCTGTGCATACCCGGTATCGGTCTCATGGACAATGATGCTGTGCAGCTTCACTTCCCTCTCCCTATTTTGCATCGTGGTGCACTCCAGGATACGTTCAACGATCAGATAGATGACACGGCTGAACTGCTCAGCAGAGGGGGAGACCGGCAGTTCGACCCATCTGGCACTGTGGGTTTTCATCGCCTGAAGATAGGCAGGATCATCACCGCTCCATAAGGTAATACTGTGGTCAAACGAATCGATCAGCTCTTTGATCGTCAGTTTGGTCAGCCCGAAATCATAGACCATCTGTCCCGCATCAAGGTAATTGGATTCCAGGAGCACTTCAACCTTGTAAGAGTGCCCGTGGATATTCTGGCTGCACCGCTGCGTCGTACATCCCCGCACGATATGGGCATTTTCAAATTTAAACAATTTCCGTATGACCATTCAGAGACTCCTTTGACCAAAGCTTTCTGAAAGAAAGCATACCACAACTTCTCACTCTTCATTATTAACTATTCACTTATAAACGCAGAGCGTTTATACCCCTTGTGTCGTATCAAAGACACGGATATGCAGTCTGTCACTATAGCGAAAATTGTGCTCCATACAAAATCCGAACACTGCTTTGTCATTCCTGCAGATCGTCTCGCGGCTCTCCCCTACGGGCATACAGTAGACATCCAATCCGGGAACGATCTCTCGAATCTCCCTGATCTCTTCGAGTGCCGTACTCTCGATCAAAGGTGCATCGATCGTGAATTTCAAAAACGCCTCTTTCGCCGATCTCTCGATCGCCTTCAGTGCATTCGGCAGGATACGTTTGGCTTTGGGTTCGCCGGAGTTGGATAATTTAAGCGACAGAGAGAAGATACAGAAGACATACGCCGGATAGGCTGCAAAATCTATCTCAACCGTCCCATTGGTCTCGAAGGTCACCTCGATACCGCTATCCACCAACCACTTCACGACTCCGTAAAAGGTTTCATCTTTATAGTAGAGCAGCGGTTCTCCGCCCGTCATCACGACATGCGGCAGATATCCGATCTCTTCGAACGCTGCTTTGAGCTTCTCTATAAGCACAGAGGCGTCTTCAATCTTTTTCCATGACTTGGAAAACCCTTTATCTACGGCAAAATAGGTATCGCATCCATACCTTACCTCCCCGTTGACCTCATAGCGTGCACCAAAGCCTGGACAGCTCAGGTTGCACCCCGCCGTCCTCAAAAAGTAGGAAGGTACGCCTGCATATTTTCCTTCCCCCTGGATAGAGAAAAACTCTTCGCTTAGATAAAACAAGGAAAACTCCTTGTTTTAGTGAAGAGTGCGCCCGAACGAAGTGACAAGTGCCCTTGGGGTAAGGAGTGAAGAGTGAGGATTTTTTGTAGGTTTTTCTTCAAAAAACTTTTATCATCCTTTATTCTTTTTTCAGAAAAAAGGCAGTTACCGTACTGCATAGATATATACCTCATTGTTTATTTTTTGTTTGATCGCAAAGCGATCACCCGCCTGTCTGATAAAATGCACGCTTGGAGAGCTCTCTGTCTTCAAGTTCCTCTTCGGTCCATCGGTTCTCTTTGGGCTTATCCTTCAGTACCTGCGCCAACACACCTGCCGCGCTTGCAACATCGCCCTTTTTAACATGTTCGGCGATACTCATCGCCTCATCAAAGTAGAGGCACGGGATCAGGAAACCTTCGGCGGTGAGTCGGATACGGTTACAGTTTTCACAGAAGTCATGCTTATGGGGATCGATCAATCCAAACTCATACCCGTCATCAAGCAGGTAGTTGAACGAAGGGCTTGCTCCCTCACGTCCAAGTGCCTTGATCGTATGGCGCTCTTTGACTTTGGCAAGGATCTCGCGCCCATGCATCCCCCGAAGTGCTCTGTCTGCATGTTCATTTTCCATATACTCGATAAAACGCACTTTCATACCGCGCGCCTTGCAGTAATCCATCACATCAAGGATCTCATCCTCATTGATGCCCTTCAGCGGTACCATATTGATCTTCACCTTAAGCCCGACCTCAAGCGCCTTATCGATCCCCTTGAGTACTTCACCCAGCACATCCTTTCCCGCGATCTTGGCTGCGATATCGGCCTTAAGCGAATCAAGAGAGATATTGAGCCGTTTCAAACCTGCATCCTTGAGCCTCTGTGCTGCAGCAGGGAGAAGGTAGGCATTCGTAGTGATCGCCAGATCAATATCGGACCGATACTCCGAGATCATTTTGATAAACTTATCCAGATCCTCTCTGAGCAGCGGCTCTCCGCCCGTAAGCCTGATCTTGTTCACCCCTTCATCGATCGCTACCTTTACGAAGAGAAAGAGCTCTTCAAAACTCAGGAGATTCTCTTTTGGCACCCACGAGAAGGGTTTTTCAGGCATACAGTACTGGCATCTGAAATTACATCGTTCTGTCACTGAGATACGAAGATAATTAACAGTTCGTCCGTGTCCATCTATTAGCATTGCATATCCATCATTCTCAAAAAGTAATATTTTTGAGATAAATTTTTTGTAGGGTATCCAAAACTAGATAAAAATAGGATAAACGATAAATAGGTAGCAGGTAGCAGGTAGCAGGTAGCAGGTAGCAGGTAGATTTTACATGCTGAAATGAATTTGTCAAGTGTTATACAAAAATGTAACGAGTAAAATGAAGTTAAAAAAAGCGGCTGGCCGCTAAAGCGACCAGTCGCGCGGGCACCCTGCCGAAGAGGACAAAGCGTCAGCATGAGAACCGTTAAACAAACGCAAACTACTTTGCGTTTGTAGGTTCGGAACCATGAGAGCTGTGAAGCAAAAGCAAACTGCTTTGCTTTTGTAAGCTCGGAACCGAAACGGTCGTAGTGAAACGAAGCCGTGCAGGCATGTGCCAAAAGCACCGCTGTAGGCTCAAATAAGGCTTTGCCCTATTCACGTTCTAATTAATGCAGGTCTCTCCACTGATACTTCTTCCATAGGAAGGCAAGAATCGAGAAGATCACAAAGAATCCAAGGACCCATGGCCCAAGTGCTTCTCTTTTCGGTTTGCTTGGATCACCGATCTCTGTGAGGTAAGCCTCAACCTTCTCATACCCTTCTTTACTCAAACCGACCCTTGGCATGGATGTACCAGGAAGCTGTGTTTGAGGATTCTCAACAAAAGTCTCAAGGAAGTGTGCACTTCTAGCTCTGATAATGATCGAAAGATCCGGTGGCAATTTACCCATATACGCTTTCAAGTGATCTTGATACTCAAGTACTTTAATCTGATATGCCAATGCATCTTTCTCATATTTGAATTCCGGTGTGTCACCAAGCTGTGTATACTTATCATATCTCATTGCATGACATCTACCGCAAGCATTATCAAATGCCTCTTTAGCAGAAAGCTCTTTTGGCGCGATAGACTTAAAGTAAGCTACCATGTCTGCTACTTCCTGGTCGATATCTCCCCCTGCACCATAAAATGCGACCATCGGGTGCATTTTACCTGCAGCAGGATCAAACTTGTGCTCTACATTCAACGCATGAGCAGGGTTTTTAATCAATGCAGCCAGGAACTTCTCATCATAAAGTGCACCGATATTGCTCAAATCAGGCGGGTTTACACCATAAGATGCCGCAGCAGTGCCTGCATCCATAGGTGCAGGCATCCCCTGAGACTCGATCGAGTGACAACCAAGACATGCACCGGCACCCATTACAAGGTTACCGCCGTTTGCCGCATCTCCCTCTTTAGTGATCTCAGGAAGGTCACTGTACGCAAATTTGTCACCATCTACATGTTTATGCATCTGCCCATGAGCAAAAGGTTCAACTCCCCAGTAGACTAAAAGTGAGAAAAATACAACTACTGCTAATACTTTTAATTCTTTCATGCTTCCAACTCCCTTATATCTTTTTTTCCATCTTTGTGATTACAAAGAGTGCAGGTCCAAGAAGCAAGAAGACAATCGCTGAGACCAATCCTAGATCATTATAGATACCTTCTGGAGGCAGTTTACCTAGAATCGTCAGTACGATCATGTCTACAAGCAATACCCAGAACCATATATTAAACAAGCCTCTTTTGTGTGCTGGAGCAACATTTGGACTTCTATCGATAAATGGAAGGAAGAACAGTGCAACCTGAGCAATTCCAAATGCGATCAATCCTAGGTCTTTGTTAAACGGTCTGAGGATCTCATAACTCCAGAGGAAGTACCATTCAGGATAGATGTGCGGAGGTGTTTTGAGTCCATCTGCCGGATCGAAGTTCACCGGATCCATCGCAAAGCCAAAATGATAGAACACAAGGTAGAAGAACAGGATAAAGTAGACGCCCATCACAAAGATATCTTTACTCAAGAATACCGGGTTAAATGGAATCACTTTAGACTCTTTTTTCTTACCTGCTTTATAAAGCTCTGCAGCCTCTTCAAAGTCGATCTCTTCACCTTTTTGGTTATTGACATGCGGAAGTCTCAATGTACCGAAGTGCAGTACGATCAATCCGATGATCACCAACGGAAGAAGAAGTACGTGAAGCATGAAGAATCTTGTCAGGAATGCATCACCGGGAACATAATCCCCTCTGATCCACTCAACAAGCCCGTATGCCTCAAGAGAACCACCAGAGAAAAGGTTGGTAATAACCATACCGGCCCAGTAACTCATCTGTCCCCATGGGAGCATATATCCGGAGAAAGCTTCAGCAGAGAATGTCACAAACAGAAGCATACCGGAGATCCAGATCATCTCTCTGCCCTTCTTGTACGAACCGTAGTAGATACCTGTGAACATATGGATATAGATGATCAAAAATACTATCGATGCACCGACACCGTGAATATGTCTCCAGAGCCATCCATACCCTACTTCTGTCATGATCGTATAGTTTACAGAGTCAAATGCCAATGCAGCATCCGGCTTATAGTACATCAAAAGGAAGATCCCTGAGATCAGCAGCAAACCGAATGTTGCAGCCAGTACCATACCCATCGCCCAAAGGAAGTTGATATCTTTTGGAATCCAATACTCGGTTGAAAGTACTTTTTTAAGTGTCACAACCCCCAAACGTTCGTCTAACCATTTCTCGGAGAATGGTCTTGCGTTTTCATCAAATTTTGCCATCTTCTCTCCCTTATGCTATTAGACCGGCGTCTTTCATTTTCTTAAACTCAGGACCCTCTTCTCCAAGAACGATCGTTGTTCCCTCTAATTTGAACGGTGGGATCTCCAGCGGACTTGGCGGCGGTCCGAATATCTCGTGACCTGAAGCATCGAACTCTCCACCGTGACAGGCACATCTAAAGATCTTTTCACCCGGTAGATATGCCGGGATACATCCCAAGTGCGTACAGAGTCCGATAGTTACATGGAATCTGTCAGATCCTACTACTACATCTCTGTCATCCGCTTTCATATCCGCTGATTTTTTAAGTACAAAAATCGGTTTTCCTCTCCACTTCTCTATGTTAAGCACATTTTCCTGTGCAGCACTTAGATCAATTGTAGTGAAACCCGCTGCTTTTACGCTAGGTAATGGGTCCCAGCTGCGCTTCATTGCATAGAGTGCACCTAAGCCACCCAACGCAGTAAAACCGCCAAGAGCCATACCCATAAAGTCTCTACGACCTTGCTCTTTCATACTTACTCCTTTCCTTAATTGTATAATTTAACGACTTATTATAGACTATATTAGATTTAAATATAATTGAATGAGGGAAAAGAGGTATATTTACCGTAATATGTTACAAAGAGTAAATTAGGAGTATAGAACTCCTAATATTTATCATAATTTAAACTAATTTTTAAGTTTATTTATCACTTTATTTGCGATTTCTTCCGCAGAAAGCATCAGATTTTTTTCACTTCTCTGGTTTTGCTTCACTGCATCATAGGCAGCCTTGTCAAAACCTTCAACGACCGGTATACCCAGCCCCCTGATCACTGAAAGCGGAATGATCTCTTCTCTTCCCGTATTGATATAGACAACGTTTGCCCCGCATACTTGGGCTTCCAAAGCAGTCTGTCCCGATGCTGTCACAATATGAGAAGAGGTTTTGAGGAGTTCTTCATACTCTTCGGCTTCATGGAGTCTCTCAAAGAGTTCTGCCAGCTCATCTTCATATTTTACAAAAAAATAGTTTCCAAGCAGCAGTTCCATGCCCGAATCCTGAAAAAATCCTCTATGGCCCAGGATCTCTTTGTCATAGTCCGCATCTGAGAGGAAAAAAAGCACTCTCTCCTCTTTGGACTCATTCTCATACATACTGTCTACGATCAGTGCCTCTATGCAGCTCTCATCACTACACTCAGGTTTGAAAAGTACTTCGCTGACACGTACCTCATCTTCCGGACCGTTGGCGAAACGGAATACATGGGAGAAGTCTGAACAGTACTTCTCGATACGTCCCCTGTCATCTTCGGGCGTATCCATAATGATCGCATCGCCCGTATCGGCGATCGCATCGATATCCATGACTCCTTCTATCGTCACATAGTCACGCAGTCCCAGCTCTCTGGCTGCCAGCCCCGCCCTGAAGTCGTTGACCAGAAGTCTAGTCTCAACACCCTTATCGTTTAGCGCTTTTAACAATGCAACCGCTCTTTTGACCCTGTCCAGACCGATCTTATGCCCGCTGTTTGCATAGTAGTAAAGCATATATGCCCCTTGTTCATCTTTCTTATTTGAGGTTATACCACAGTTTTCTAAAATTTTCTATATTTAAAGTATAAAAGAAATGATATTTACCTGTTTATTTATTGAAGGTATCTATTCCACCACAGAGTGCGACGGGGAGAGATGAAATTTCAGCCTAACAGGATCGGATAACCCCCCTAGTTTGACGCTCTTGTTGGGGAACACTTCTCCGTAGTAAGCCAAACCATCGCATCATAATAGGGT
>DSDW01000119.1 GCA_011048515.1 Campylobacterota bacterium
CCTCTGAAGAGGTCTATCAGGAATGGGTAGCCGCACTCAATACGCTAAAACAGGAGGGTACTTTCAAAGAGATCTATCACAACTACCTGCCCGATGCAGAGCTGGACGATCTTATGGCACCATAGAGGATAGGATCACAGAGCTAAACCGAATTTGCCCTCTGCTTCCCTGTCCTACGATCTGGAAGTTATAGGTTTTGGTGAGGCCACTCACCTATAGGCCAGGGCTTCCTGTCATTGTTAAAAGAGATATAGACTATCAACTCTTTGGCATACTCCGACAATGCAGCAGAAAAAGAGAGTAATTTTTCATTGGGACTTCCTCCGATCCAGCTGAAGAGAAACTGTACTATGACGACTACACATACTATCAGGGAAATAATTTTTGCAATGATTACAAAAAAGATCGTATAGAGAAGTCTTTCCCAGTTTGCTTTTTTAGCCTCTTCCATATTCACTCCTTTTTTTCTGATTATAGCACGTTTGTGTCACTACATGATATATGCCACTGACGGATCATGGATGATATCAAAAACCGGTAGCGAATAGGTTATAATGATAGGGTATACACTTTTTGAAACGAGAGGGGACCATAGTGTAAAGGATGAGTTATGAAAGCATATTTTTTTTGGATCGCCCTTTTTGTCTCTTTACTCTCTGCCGATACAGGCTACAAGATTGAAAAGCTGGCAAGCGGTCTCGGCGTGCCTTGGGGAATGGTGTTTATCGATGAAAGCAACCTGCTCTTTACCCAAAGAGAGGGAAAGGCAGGCATGCTCTCTGTCGATACAAAAAAGATCACGAGGCTCAAAGGCCTTCCCCAAGTCCGGGCCAAAGGGCAGGGTGGTCTACTCGATGTGGCACTCTCGCCGCATTTTAAAGATGACGGCTGGATCTATTTCACCTATGTCAAGGATGTAGGTTCGCAGGGTGCAACGACACTGGCGCGGGCAAAACTGCTGCAAGACCGCCTGACAGGGTGGCAAGAGCTTATCGTCACACACTCTGAAACATCAGACAACATCCATTTTGGCAGCAGGATCGCTTTTGATGAAAGCGGGCATCTTTTTTTCACCGTAGGGGACAGAGGGACCAGAGAGAACGCACAGGATCTCAGCAACCATGCAGGCACTGTCCTGAGGCTCAATCTGGACGGCTCCGTACCTAAAGACAATCCTTTTGCAGGCAACCCAAAGGCGTTGGATGAGATCTACTCCTATGGCCATCGAAATCCGCAGGGTATCTATTATGACAAGGATACCAAAAGGCTCTGGGTGATCGAGCACGGTCCGCGTGGCGGAGATGAGATCAACCTTGTCAAAAAGGGTCAAAATTACGGCTGGCCTGTCATCTCCTACGGCAAAGAGTACTGGGGTCCTGTCGCGGTGGGCGAAGGGACGCACAAAAAAGGGATGATGCAGCCCCACAAAGTCTATGTCCCCTCCATCGCCCCGGGTTCTTTGATGATCTACCGTGGCAGCCTCTTTCCTCAATGGAAAGGCAAACTCTTTGCCGGAGCCCTGGTACTGAAACATATCAATATCGTCGGGGTGGACAAGAACGGCAACCTTAAAAGTGAAGAGAGGATACTTGAAGAGCTCGGAAAAAGGATAAGGGCGATCACCCAGGATCGCAAAGGCTACATCTATTTTTCCACAGACAGCGGAGAGATATTCAGACTTTCGCCCGAATGACAGCATCATTACTTCGGCGCATCCAGAACCTCCCGCAGTGCCTCTTCGATAGTGGGGTAGTGAAAAGTGAAACCGTTTTCCAGCAGGCGTTCGGGGATGACACGCTGACCTTCGGTCAGTACGGTAGCCCCCTCTGAGAAGAGAATCCTCAGAACGAATTTCGGTAATGGTATCACCGTCGGCCGGTGCAGGATCTTCCCCAGTGTTTTGGTAAGCTCCCTGTTGGTCACCGGGTTTGGGGCACAGAGGTTGAAGGTCCCTTGCTGTGTTTCATCGTTGAATACAAAAAGATAGGCACGCAGAAGATCATCGATATGTACCCAGCTGAAGGGTTCGCTGCCGTCGCCTATCGTCCCTGCTATCCCAAGCCTGAATGCAGGCAGCATTTTGGCAAGAGCCCCGCCGCCTTTGCCGAGTACTACACCGAAACGGAAAATCACCACCCTGGTAAAGTCATCAGCCTGTTGCGCCTCCGCTTCCCAGTCTTTACATATCTTGGAGAGAAAATTATCGCCATAGGTGTAGCTGGATTCGCTCATCGGGCCGTCTGTGGCATAGATACCGATGGCAGACGTGGAGATGAAAAGTTCGGGCCTCTTTTTCATCTGCCTCATCGCCTCTACCACTTTGCGTGTCGTAAGGATCCTGCTGTTATAAAGGATTTCTTTATAGGCCTCGCTCCATCGGTGTATGATCGGTGCACCGGCAAGATTGATCACGATATCCGTCCCTTCCAGCACCTCGGCGATCTCTTCAGCGCTTTTGCCGGTATCCTCCCTGTCCAGAGGGAGCACCTCAAAACCTTCATCCCTGAAGCAAGACTGCATAAATGTTCCGATAAAGCCTTTCGCGCCTATGATTGCTATCTTCTTCATAAAACTTGTCCTTCTCTCGCTGATACTATTTTTGAATATTTTCTGCCTGAATTAGATTGACTTCATCATACATTTTTACTATGCAAACTTTGTGTAAAAAGCAAAACCGGTACCATTCAAAAACCTTACAAAAAAAGGTATAATTCCGCTGTTAAAATGCTTATCAAAGCAAAAAAATTTCAAACACCCTATCAAGAGATCAAAAATGAAAAAAACCTCTTCAACTCTTTTCCTGATGTCGTCGATCATGTGGTTTGTCGCAGGCTGCGGTTCCCAGGAGGTTCAGCCAGATGACAATAAAAAATCTATTCAGGGATTTCGTACTGACAGGACCTATTTCATGACTACTGTCGATGAGTCCGCACCGACCAGAGAGATGCGCAATGCCTACCTTGAAGAGTATATCCAGAAATCAGATATCCAGTGCAGCCAATATCTGGAGAGCTCTATCACCAGTACATCCTTTTCACCATCAAACACCGGGCTCTATATGGCACTTTTTGATTCGGTCAGCGAGGTGTTTGGCGTCAAACCCCTCACCGATACGGCTAAAGAGCTCTATAGAAGCAGTGAAGTAAATTCCCAAAAAACGAAACTCGCATACAGAAGGGCACTTTCACCTGAGATCAAACGCGGTGTCGAGATCGCAAGGGAGCGCTACGCACAGAAGCTACTTTCGAACAAATACAGACTGATCGAGAGCTATACGTTCAAAAATCTCCATAGTGACCTTGAAAGATACGACAGACTCTGCAACTATGATACGGGTCTCGTCGAGATCAATAATATTTTGAAAAATGCAAGAAAACAGAAAACAGAAAAAGTAACTCCTTTTTCTCCAAAACTCAAGATTGACCCCGAAACGATCAGAGAAAAAGTAGAGACGGTTACAAAAGAAACCGAAGAAAAAGAAACCGAAGACAACAGTAATTAACGCGATTGCTCTCTTCGTTTTGATCGCACTAAGGAGCCGATAGGCTCAAGTGTATATCCCATCATGTGATGGGATATGGAGTGACGCAGATCAACCCCTATGCAGATGCTGAGATCTCAAGGTCAATGGCATCTTTGAATTCCTCAAGATTTTTAGCCATTTTATTGTCTATGCCCACTCTTCCGAGGTTCATGCTGACCTTATCTGCAAATTCGACATTGACCTGATCTTTTCCGTAGTGAACCTTTGCATATACGGTCGTATATCTTTCTCCTCGCCCATTTTGATAGCGATAGGTATGGTATTGTTGATTTTTAACTCTTTTTTTGAAATAGAGCGTCTCTTTTGCGTAATTCGCTGAGGGGGTATACTGCTCCCACTCATTCTTTTTCGCAGCTTCGTGAATCGCGCTGACTAAAACTTGTGTGTTTTTTGGATGGTTTGTTTCTTCTTTTTTCGGCATTGATGGTGCTACTTCTTTGTTGCAGCCTGTAAAAAATCCTGCAATCATTGCAAGTACTAATAATTTTTTCATAAGTATATTCTCCTGATTTACCTGTATGGTTTTGGTTGTTTTTTATATCTGTTATGATGAGATACCATCATACTGTGAAGTATGTCGGCAGATTAAGCGTGCAGGGAAATGGGAGGTCTGAATATGTTGTTTAGAGAGAGTTGACTTGAAATAGGTATCGGGCAATAAAAACTTGTTGAGATCTTTATTTCTCTGAGATGAAGTCCTGAAGCACTCGCGATCCACTCATTGACCGACTCTTTTTCTTCCAAGGTCTCTTCAACTTTTGTTTCTGCCGTATGATCAACAAACATCGGCGGATATATGTTAAACATCATGACATTCAACATGATCACCAAAATGGATAAAATATAATACCTGTTCACTTTCATAGGCCGCATATTACCATAGAGGATTTAAGATGTCAATTGACTATTTCGCTTAGATTGCTGGCTGCGTTTTAGTTGAATTTCACTTCGGAGAGTACAAATATAAACTATGAAAATAAAGGCGTAAGTCCAAAATTTATGCAAGCACGTCATAGTATACTTATAAAATCAGGATATAATAGCTGACTTATAACAATCAGAAAAGGAACTATGCATGCATTTTACATTTGGCGACTATAAGTTGAGAGTACATTCGCTCGAAAACAAACTCTCGGTACAGGTCACCTCCGATCTTGGTGAAGTACACCTCGTCAGTGAGGATCAATGTACGAGTAACTTTCCAAACGAAATCTGTTTTGCTATCGAGAACCCGAGCAGACAACCTCAGGCAATGGGGCTGAAAAGGTTTGCATTTGGTGAATACACATTTATCCTTGGGGTGAATTACTCCGGTGAACTTTTCCTGTTCCACAGCGTAAAACTCTTCGTAGGCAAAAAAGTGATCGACGGTAAAGATACCTTGACCCTGGCCTTCCTCAAGGATCCGAAAGCATAAGACGCATAGGAGGGAGGGGATAACCTCCTTGTTTTACGATAGATCAACCACACATAAGAATCAACATGCCGCATCTTCCCAAGATACTCCTTGCTTTCTATCTTCTGCTCTTTGGCGTACTGGCCATAGAACCCTATGACAGGGCAACCTGGCTTGTCGAGAATATACCCGTTCTTATAGCCGTTGGTATATTGACCGTATGGCATCGGAGCTTTGTCTTTTCCAACACAGCCTACCTGCTTATGTGGACATTCCTCTGTTATCACACATTAGGCGGGCACTGGAGCTTTGAGCGGGTGCCTTTTGAGTACGGTAACCAGCTTCTTTCTTCACTGTCGCTTGATTTTATCTTTCCTGAAGGGCGTAACAACTTTGACAGGGTGGGGCACTTCTTTGTCGGGGTGTTTGCTTACCCTATCGTGGAGTTTTTGCTAAGAAGTTCTTTGGTAAGCAACCGTTTTGTGGCTTTTTTGTTCGCGATATTTGCGATAGGGTTCTGGGCAGCAAGCTATGAGATCATAGAGATGTACTATGCTGTCGTAGAGGGCGGTACCTCCGGTTCGCTCTTTCTGGGATCTCAGGGAGACATCTGGGATGCCCAGAAAGATATGTTCCTGGATATCTGCGGCGCGATACTTTTTGGCTTTTTCGCTATAATCACGGTCCCGAAAGACCATAATAACTGAAAGAGAGGAAAAATCATGGAACAACTACCTAACTGCCCAAAGTGCGGAAGCCAATATACGTATGAAGACGGAGAGCTTTACGTATGTCCCGAATGTGGCTATGAGTGGAGCAAAGAGACGCAGGCAGGAGAAGAGGAAGGATTGATCGTCAAAGATGCCAACGGCAACATTCTTCAGGATGGCGATACGGTCACTGTGATCAAGGACCTCAAGGTCAAAGGAAGCAGCGACGGGATCAAAGTAGGGACCAAGATCAAGGGTATCCGCCTTGTCGAAGGGAACGACGGACACAATATTGACTGCAAAGTTCCCGGTGTCGGTGCCATCAAACTGAAACAAGAGTTTGTGAAAAAGGCATAATGCTGCGCAAAGAGATCAAGGCGATCATGACCGATATCGGAGGGGTGCTCTATGTCGGCAGCGAGCCGATAGAAGGTGCGCCCGAAGCGTTGAAGATACTTCGCTCACGCTACCCTCTCAGACTGATCAGCAACACCACGCGATCTACCCCGTTTCAGATCGTTAAACATCTTCAAAAGCTCGGCTTTGCGGTCGATGAGAGCGAGATCTATACGGCTCTTGCTGCCACAAGAGACTATGTGAGTTCAAGAGGATACAAAGCCTATACCCTCCTGACAGATGAAGCCAATGCCTATTTTTCGGAGTTACTCAGTAATAATAATGATCATGTAGACTGCGTCGTGGTCGCCGATGCCCATCAAAACTTCCATTTTGAAAGTATGAACCAGGCATTCCGTCATCTGGAGGAGGGGGCCGAACTGATCGGCGCTGCAAAAAGCCGCTACTTCAAAGACAGTGACGGCAAACTGACGATCGGTACGGGAAGCTGGATCGCGGCACTTGAATTTGCCACAGGCAAAGAAGCCACCATCATCGGCAAACCGAGTGCTTCATTTTTCCATCTGGTGGCAGACTCACTGGGAATGAAACCCCACGAAATACTGATGGTCGGAGATGATATCGTCTCGGATATCGGAGGAGCACAGCAGGCCGGTTTCAAAACCGCACTGGTGAAAACAGGGAAGTTTAAAGAGAGCGATCTTATGAGTGAGATCAAGCCCGACATCATCTGTGACAGTTTCGCAGACCTGGCTAGGCAGCTTCTGAGCTGACCGATGAACCGGAACGGGCAAAACCTGGATGAGCTATTGAGCTGAAAAAATTTACTTCCCAGGTGTCTCTTTCACCACTTCGAAGGCATCGATAGGCTCTTCAAACGCGATGAAAAGGACACACGGTTCATCCCCTTTTTCACAGTAGGCCGTATGGGGCAACTTGGAGGGACCGTATGCATACATTCCCTTCGTAAGCACTTCACTCTCCTGATTATCGTAAGTGACTCTCAGCTTACCTGATACCAGCACCATACGTTCGGCAGAGGTATGCCAATGATGCGGGATAGCGAAATCTGCCGGTACTTTGAAGAAAATATCCAGATTCTCTTTGGCCGGATCGCCATGCAGTACGGCTATCTGGCACCCCTCACCGATAAATGCCGGACAAGGCCCCCATGTTAAAGCGCTATCATCATAAGAAAATGCAAGTGCAATTTCATCCGACGCTCCTGTATTTACCGCCATGAGAGCAGAAGCCAATAGACTAAAAAACGTTTTTTTCAACATGATATCACTCCTCTTCGTTTATGACTTTTATTCTATATATATACTCAATATCTGTGCAGACAGCGTGTAGGGGATGATCTGTATCCGGAAATGAATTGCCTAAAGGTAACACCCTTTACGTTATAATATATCAACTTTAACATATAAGCGTTGCCCATGAAAAAAGAATCTTATATCGGTATCATGTCAGGAACCTCGATGGATGGGATAGACGTGGTACTCTGCCGTATCGACAGGTATGAATGCCAGCTGATCCATGCGGAAGAGTACCCTTTCCCGCCTGAGCTGAAAGAGAAACTGCTTCAAGCGATCAAAGGTAAAACCACTCTGGCACAGATCGGGAGAGTGCATATCGAACTGGCGATCCTCTTTGCCGAGGCGGTCAACACTTTTTTGTATACTTATGATATCGATCCCAAAACAGTGACAGCTATCGGCTCGCATGGCCAGACGCTCTGGCATGAACCCCAAGGTGAATTTCCTTTCAGTATGCAGCTGGGGGACCCCAGTACACTCGCAGCGCGTACACGCATCCCCGTAGTGGCCGACTTCAGGGCGAAAGATGTCGCTATGGGCGGTCAGGGGGCGCCTCTGGCACCCTCATTTCACCAGTTTCTGTTTCAAGAAGTGAGTGAGAGTATCGCCGTGGTCAATATAGGCGGTATGGCCAATATCACGATACCGGGAAAAACACTGATAGGGTACGATACGGGGCCGGGAAATGTACTGATGGACCTGTGGTGCCAGACCCATACCGGAGAAAGCTATGACAAAAACGGTGCCTGGGCCGGAACAGGGAAGATCAACTTCACGCTGCTTGAAAAAATGCTCCGGGAGAACTACTTCAGCCAACCCTATCCCAAAAGTACAGGAAGAGAAAAGTTCAATAAGGAGTGGATCAGCCGGTTTGCAGAAGAAGAGAGACTCAGGAGTGAAGATATGCAGCGTACACTGCTGGAACTTACCGCCGTCACGATATGCAATGAACTTCTCAAGTTTCAAAGAGATATCGCTGTACTCAGCGGCGGGGGAGCAAAGAACACGTTTCTTGTCGAACGCATCAAAGCACTGATACCCAATATCAACGTTATTATCGCAGAGAACGCGGATATGCTGGAAGCAATGATGATGGCATGGCTTGCCTTCAAACGGATCCACAATGAACATATCAACCTCAAAGATGTTACCGGCGCAAAAGAAAACGGGATCCTCGGAGGGATCTATCGATAATCCGCCGCTCCATGCTTGACAGGGGTATCAAAACGTGGCATACTGCCCAAACCATAGATTCCCGCCTGGGGGAAGACGTAGGAAGGAAATGACCGACATGGAAAAAATAGAAGTGTGGCTGGAGGATATCTGCTGCGAAGGAAAACTTGAGCCTGCATCGAGTGATGCGAGTTTCCGAAGATACTACCGTCTCAATGACGGGATACAAAGCAGTATCATTATGGATGCCTCACTGCAAAAAGAGTCTGTCGAACCGTTTGTGGATATCGCTTTCCGCCTGAGGGATGTAAAGGTCAAGATCCCCAAGATACTTGTACAGAACCGCGAAGAGGGTTTTTTGATGCTTGAGGATATGGGCAGCAGGCACCTGCTTGAAACGATCGATGAGAGTAACTTCGTCTACTTTTATGACAAAGCGATCGATACCATTATAAGGATGCAGGGTGCCCAGACTGAAGGCCTTCCGGAGTATGATGCGGCGTTCTTGCGTGCCGAGATGGAGCTGATGCAGGAGTGGTACCTGGAGAGGTATCTGGGTAAAACTTTGAACGAGAAGGAGCAGGAGACCCTTGATAAGATATTAAATAATATTACAAACGGGGTCCTGGCTCAGCCACAGGGCTATTTTGTACACAGGGACTTTCACTCGCGCAATATCATGCTCAGCCCGCACGATGATCTCATCGTCATAGACTTTCAGGATGCAAGGGTAGGGGCTGTCACCTATGACCTCGTCTCGCTGCTCCGTGACTGCTATGTCTCCTTTGATCCCCGGAAGATCGAACAGCTGGCACTGAGTTTCCGTGACAAACGGGGGCTGGATGTCGATGATGCAACCTTCATGCGATGGTTTGATTTCATGGGACTGCAGCGCCATATCAAGGTACTGGGTATCTTCAGCCGTCTTGCTCTCCGTGACGGGAAAGAGGGCTATCTCAAAGATATACCGCTGACCTTGAAGTATGTGCTGGATGTGGCAAGCAGATATGAAGAGACCAAAGGGCTTGTAGATATCCTCTCTTAACAATAAAATAGTGAATCAAGAGGCACATGAAAATTGTTTAACAAAGTATACACTTCTTACTAAGGAGAAACCAATATGAAAGCGATGATCCTGGCTGCGGGTTTGGGCACCCGTATGCGTCCGCTTACAGATACAACCCCAAAGCCGCTGCTTGAAGTGGGCGGTATACCCCTGATCGTATGGCATATCGAACGTCTGGTGCATGAAGGGATCACCAATATCGTGATCAATATCGCACACCTGGGTTACCGGATCCCTGAAGCACTGGGCGACGGGAGTGAGTGGGGTGCGAGGATCACCTACTCGGATGAGCAGAATGAGGGGCCGCTTGAGAGTGCAGGGGGGATCATCAAGGCGCTGCCGCTGCTGGGGGATGAGCCCTTTTTGGTCGTGAATGGTGATATCTGGTGTGATTATGAGTTCGACCATGTCATCAGTTTGGCGGAGAATACACTGGCCCATCTCATCCTCGTACCCAACCCCGAACACAACCCTGAAGGCGACTTTGGTCTTGAGGGGATGAATGTGGTAGATAGAAAGCAGTATACCTTTTCAGGCATTGGGTACTATTCGCCCAAACTCTTTAAGGGGTTGCCTTACGGCAAAGCGCCGCTTGCACCGCTCCTGAGAAAAGCGATCAGAGAGGGCAAGGTGACAGGAGAGCTCTATGAGGGTGAGTGGCTGGACATCGGTACCCCCGAACGCCTGGAACTGCTGAATGCCGAACTTTTCAGCAGAATTTGACAGGATGCATCATAGCAAAAGTTATTTGAATAGTTTCCCTGCAAGGTAACCGCTGGAAAATGACCACTGCAGGTTATATCCGCCGCACGGGCCGTCCAGGTTCATCACTTCACCGCAGAAGTAGAGTCCATCCAGTTTACGGCTCTGCATCGTATAGGGGTCGATCTCCTTGAGGCTGACACCGCCGCGCGTGATCATCGCCATCTTAAAACCGTCATGTCCTGTGACAGTAAGCGGTGTCCAGGCTAAAAGCTTGAACAGCTTGTCTCTTGCACTCCCTTCCTGTTTTGAAAGCGCACTATCAGGAACGATATTGGTCATTTTACAGAGTTCCAGCCCCACAGACTCAGGGAGCAGGGTCTTTACGAGATCGAGTGTGTTTTGATGCGGATCCTTCTCAAGCGCTTTTTTGAAGTGGGCACGTATCTCCTCCTCGTTCATCCCTTTTGTGAGATTCATCAGAAGCGGTACCTCCTCAAACTTCTGCAGAAGCGGTGTGATCTCGCGGGAAAAATCCAGCACGACCGGTCCGCGTATACCGTTTTTGGTAAAGATCAGATCACCCGTGGCTTTGAGCTTTTTGTACTTTTTCATATCCACATGCATCATCACCTTGGCGATCGTATCTGCCCTGCATTCAGCCACCCAGCTCTCTTTGGTCTTGAGCGGCATCATCGCAGGATAGAGCTCCGTTACTTTGTGCCCAGTAGATTCTGCCAACAGATAGCCATCCCCCTCAGCACCCAGCATCGGGTATCCCATACCGCCTGTGGCAACGATCACATGCGGTGCGAGATAGAGCGTATCCTGTGTACGCACCCCCTTTACCTTCATACCGTCATGATCAAGTGTTTCGACCTTCTGCCCACACCTTACTTCCACCCCGGTTCTCTCCATCTCATTTTTCAGCGCATTGATGATCGTCACAGAGCTATGGGTAACAGGAAAGACCCTGAAGCCATCTGGAGCATGACTCTCTACACCGATCTCTTTAAAAAAATCGATCAGCGCATGGTGATCAAAACGCTCTAAAGCCGGAGACATGAAACGTCCATCCCGTCCGAAACGCTCCATGAAGGTTTCATTATCCAACGTATTGGTCAGATTGCAGCGCCCGCCGCCCGTGGCTTTGAGCTTGGCACCGATCTGGGAGAGTTTTTCCAAAAGCACTACCTTTTTTCCGTCGCGTGCAGCGGTAATCGCAGCGATCATCCCCGCTGCACCCGAACCGATAACGATAAGATCGTAAGAGCGTGGCACGATAAAGATCCTTCTAAAAATTATTACTGGAATGATACCGAAAAGTTCTGTATATGATTTTTATCTTATCTGCTTTTCAAGAATAAGAAACTATAATAGATAGAATCTCATTTTAATAATAAAGGAGCACACTATGAGAAAGTATATTTTGATCACGTCAATGTTGGTTTCAAGCAGCTTTGGAGCTGACCTCTCCCAGATCTCGACAGAAGAGCTCGCAAACGAAATGCAAAAGCGTATGCAGACCATGACTCCCCAGGAGCGTCAACAATATAGAGGGTCTGGTATGATGGGCATGGGTAAATGCGGAAACGGCAGGATGGGGGGAATGGGCTCTGGAAGAATGATGCAGATGCCAACATTTTCCGAGTACGATCTCAACCAGGATGGAGTAATCCTTGAAAAAGAGTTCGAGGAAGCACATACAAAGCGGATGAGCAAACTCGCAGAAGAGGGAAGAATGCTGAGAAATGCAGGAGAGGCACCGGCTTTTGCAGACATCGACACCAATAAAGACGGAAAAGTTGATGCAGAAGAGTTTCAGACGCACCAGCAAGAAATGCAGAACCAGAAGTGCGGCAGCGGACAAAAAGGGAAGATGGGCAAATGCGGAGACGGCTCGATGGGCAAAATGGGCTCCAAACGAATGATGCAGATGCCGAAGTTCTCGGACTGTGATCTCAACCAGGATGGAGCGATCACCGAAGAAGAGTTTACGGAAGCGCGCAAAAAACGTATGGAGAAACATGCCGCAGAAGGCAGAATGCTCAGAAACGCAGAAAATGCACCTTCTTTTGCGGATATCGATACCAATAAAGACGGGAAAATCGACCAGGCGGAGTTTCAGGCGCACCAGCAAGAAATGCAGAACCAGAAGTGCGGCAGCGGACAAAAAGGCAAGATGGGCAAATGCGGTAGATAATCTCTTACAAAGCTTATTATATAATGTAAGTAATTTTATCTTATAAGGCATACATTTGAAATTTACCAAAGAGACTCTGCAGGAGATCCTTGCAGAGTTAAAGCAGGAGGTCGCATCGCTACAGCAAGGTGATGTGATCTCATTTGATGTACTTGACCCAGATGAAGGGGGTCGATACGCCGGAGAAAAGGTTGTGATAGAAGAGAAGGAATATCTCTATCATGGATATAAAAGCTGGACAGATCTTGCTCAGCTTCTGCACTGCAAAATGCTGACTCCACAAAACAGTACCTTCCCATTTGTTACGCTGCATTTTGAAAAACTGCAGACAGATACGTTTCATGACACAGAAGCAGAGGATAAAAAAGAGAAATACGGTATCGATTCACTATTTTTCAATATCAATAAAATGGAAGAACCGGCATTTCTCTACTACTATCTTCAGGCGCTGGATAATGTCAAGCTTCATGGGAAAAAGCGCATCTTGAACCTCGGCGTAAACCGTGGTGACGAGTTCCTGGCGATCAAAGCACATCTGGATAACGATACCTATAAAAAGATAAGGTTCGTGGGAATCGATCATTCGCAAAGTGCCATAAACTATGCCAGAAATCTACTACCAGAAGAGAACGTGGTCCTTTATGCCGAGGATATCAATGCACTGCACTCGCTCTCACTCGGTACATTTGACCTGATCATCTCTATCGGTACGATGCAAAGCCCTTCGATTCACTTCAAGACCTTTTTGATGGATCTGGTTCAAAATTACCTGAACAAAGAGCAGGGTGCTTTGATCCTGGGGTTTCCAAACTGCAGATGGATCGGAGGAGAGATGCTCTATGGGGCGAAGGCGCCCAACTATAGTATGAGTGAGCTCTCTTTGCTCTTCAATGATGTGATCTTTGCAAAAAAGTATCTACAACAACATAAGTTTCGGGTGACATTAACCGGTAAGGAGTATATCTTCCTCACCGCTACAAGAATCACTCCGAGAACCAAGAATTAAATTTTATTTTAAGAATGTAAACTTATAATTTCAATAATTATAATTTATAATAAAAAAGGACTAGACAATGAAATTATCAACCCTATTGCTCTCAACACTGCTTGCTGCTTCTCTGAATGCAGCGGATCAAAACGCTTCTAATGAGCCGAAGAATGTAAAAATGGAAGGAGTCGGCTATATCAAACAATTAGGCGGCACACTCAAGGTTGAACTTGAAAAACATATGAAAGCAGATCCTACCGGTGTAGGTGCATTTGGTTTTTGTACCGCAAAAGCTACAGAGATCACTGAAG
>DSDW01000118.1 GCA_011048515.1 Campylobacterota bacterium
ACACTCCTGCAGGACAAACTCATCGAATCCGCACTCAACTCACTCGGCATCCGCTACATCTCCCTCCCCAACCCCGACTTTACTTCATTTCAGACAGGCAAAGCCTACGGCAACAGGGGACAATGCAACCCTACCTACTTTACGGTGGGAAATCTGGTCAAGTATCTGCAAAAATTTCGGGATGAGCAGGGGATCAGCGCTCAGGAGATCGTAAGAAAATATGTCTATGTCACGGCAGGAGGCTGCGGCCCCTGCCGTTTCGGGATGTATATCACCGAGTATAAAAAAGCGTTACGGGATGCAGGCTTCGAAGGGCTGCGCATCACCGCATTCGAGCACAACAAGGGGATCTACCAGGGGGAGGAGATCGAGGATCCGCTCATTGAGTATACGCCGACCTTCTTTATCACACTGATCAAGGCAGTGATCATCGGCGATATCATCAATATCCTTGGCTACAAGATGCGTCCCTATGAAACAGAGGCAGGCAGTGTCGACCATGCAATGGAGAGATGCCGCAGCCTGATCGCTGACTCATTTATGCACAAAAAATCCCTGCTGAAGGCCATGTGGAAGTGCCGGGCTATCCTGGGAAAGGTCACACTTGACAGACTGCAGCCCAAAGCCAAAGTAATGGTGATGGGAGAGTTCTGGGCAGCGATGACCGAAGGGGACGGCAACTATAACCTCCACAGATTCCTGGAAGCAGAAGGGGCCGAGTGTATCCCTCAGCCGATCATCAACCGACTGATGCTGAGCCTCTGGGAAGCCGAGCAGAAGCTCTACCAGAGTGAAACACTGGAGAGTCAAACATCAAAAAGGATAGACTTCTCCAACGTCAAAAGCAGAGTCATGCTTAAAGCCGGCAAGGCAGCCGTGAAGCTCTACTTCACCCTCTATGCCAAAGCGATAGGACTCCACGACTACCATATCCCCGATATTGACAAACTGGCAGACTACAGTAAGGCCTACTACACCCTGGAGTGCGAAGGGGGAGAGGGGCATCTGGAGGTTGCGCACCTGTTGGAGAGTGTCAAAGAGAACCTTGCGCACCTTGTCATCTCGGTCAAACCCTTTGGGTGTATGCCCTCTTCTGCTGTCTCTGACGGTATCCAATCACTCGTTACTGCCCGCCATCCCGAAGCGAACTTTCTTGCCATAGAGACCTCCGGAGAGGGCGCTGCCAACTTTCACTCCCGGGTACAGATGGCGCTCTTCAAAGCAAAGCAGGCTGCCAAAGAGGAGTTCGAAGCTCTGAAAATACCCGAGAAACTCCCCGGGAGGGTGCACAACTACCTCTATCAGCCGACCAATGGGAAAGCAGGAAGCGCAGCAAGACTGATCGCCAGTCTTTAACCTTTTTTTTCTGCAAGGATATGGATATAGCGCCCCATATCCCTGTAGACTGGTTCGCGGCAGTAGCGGTACTCCAGCGCCATCAGTTCCTCCAGGTCCGTATCCTCAAGTACATCGTTTTTCATATAATCATGAAAAACACGGATCCCCGTCTGCACTTTTATCTCATACCCCTGCGCTTCCAGCCATCTTACAAGCACCTCGGGTTTCTGCGGATAGGGAGGTGTGAGTTTTTTGCCCTTTCCGTACCATGCAGACTCATCCCCCACAAAGGGAACACACCAGCCGCCACGAAGTGCATTTCGATAGACAAAACTGTGATAGTTATAAAAGAGAAGCGAGAGGTGGCCTCCAGGCTTGACCTTCCCGGATACGACACTGAGCGTCACCAGAGGATCAGCCAGCCACTCGATCACCGCATGAAAAATGACCAGATCCTGCTGCGGTATCTCTGCAGCCATCTGCTGTGCCGGCAGTTTTTCAAAACGGGCATCTGCTTCCGCTTCGCTGAAGGATTTTTTCGCCGCTTCAAGCATCTTATAGGAGATATCACAGCAGGTAAGCGTATGCCCCTCTTTGGCAAACCAGAGCGCCAGCTGCCCCAGCCCGCATCCTGCATCCCAGATCTCCAACGGCTCTTTTTGGTGGAGTTCCTGAAGGTCTTCCTGCAGCAGTTTCAGCCGCCACGCCCCCTTGATGCCACTGTATATCTGATCCTTGAACTTATCGATCAGCGGATCGAAGTTCTGATCGTATTTGCCGCGCTCTTTCTGTTTCACTCTTCCTCCTTATGCTTTCTCTTCTACCCTGTGAACCACTTCGGCAAACTCCTCCTCGACCGCTTCATCGATCTCGGGTGCTTCAACCGACCCCGCCTCTCTATCCAGATATACCCCGATATCCAGTTCATCTTCACTCCTGGCTACCACGGTACTTACCACAGCATCCCCTGTGACATTCACGGCTGTACGCAGCATGTCAAGCAGTCTGTCAACCCCCAGGATCAACCCTATCCCCTCAACCGGCAGCCCCACCTGCACAAAGACCATGGAGAGCATGATAAGCCCTACCCCCGGCACGCCAGCCGTACCGACAGAGGCAAGCACTGACATCAGTATCACTGTCAGATATCCCAGTATCCCGAGCTCCACACCGTATATATGTGCGATAAAGACCGTCGCCACCCCCTGCATGATCGCCGTACCGTCCATATTGATCGTCGCACCGAAAGGGACCGTAAACGAGGCAACCGAATTGTCAACTCCCAACCGTTTGGTCACGCTTCTCAACGTCACCGGGATCGTCGCATTGGAACTGGAGGTTGAGAAGGCAAACACCTGCACATCTCGCATCTTCTGCAAAAAGATCAAAGGATTCAGCTTAGTAAAGAGCCTGAAAAGCAGCATCAGTGTCCCCAAAAGATGCAGAAGCAGTGCAGCGACCACCACAGTCACATAGACCGCAAGCTGTGCCAGGAGATCCAGTCCAAGCTCACTGATCGCCTTTGCCAGAAGCGCGAATACCGCCACTGGTGCGGTTGCCATAATGATCGTCACCATCTTCATCATCGCTTCATTGAGTATCTCAACCCCTTCGGCGATACTCTCCGCTTTCTTCCCTACCATCAAAAGCGATATACCGAGCAGGATGGAGAAAAAGATGATCTGCAGCATATTGCCGGTGGCAAACGCTTCAACGACATTGCCCGGAATGATATTGACAAGGACATCACCCAATGGAGGAGCCTCCGGTGCTGTGAAAGTGGATACCTGCATGGAAGGAGAAGAGAACCGGGGGATCACCAGCAAAGCGATACCGATCGACACAGCGATCGCAACCGAGGTAGTCAGCATATAGAGCGCAAATGACTTGATGCCTACTTTTCCCAGTTTGCCAAGATCCCCGATACCGAACACACCCGAGATAAGCGAAAAAAAGACCAGCGGTACGACAAGCATCTTGAGTGCGGTGATAAACATCTTGCCGATCACATAAAAAAGCCCGCCAACGATATAGTCATTGACAAAACTTCCCTCTGTGTTGAATCCTCCAAGGTTAATCAGAAGCCCGGCGATGATCCCCAGCCCCATCGACCACAGTACTTTCTCCGTCAAACCCATATCTTCTCTCCGTATCAAAGAATCTTTTTACTTAAGTCATAACTTTACCCTAAGTTTCTAAAAGATCGACGAAGGAGAGATCACAGAAGGGTCATTCTGCTCCCCATATTGGCCATGCCGCAGAAATAGACTGCACTGGTGACGATCCCGTCCACTCCCGTTCCGGCATAGCTTTCCGCATTCATTTTATTGACGCCTCCCGCAGCCAGGATCTTCACAGAGGGGAAGTGTTCGTCCCGGTACGCTGAGAGCTTTTGAAGCGTCTCTACGTCCGCCTTGTCCATTTGTACCACGTCCGCCCCTCGCTGCATCAGTACCGCACCCTCTTCAAAGCTCTCCGCCTCTATGACGATCTTTTTTTCCGGTGCTTTTTTCTTGAATGCTGCGATCTCCCGATAGAAGGCCTCAGCCGACGGGTAGAGGATTCGGTGATTTGGGAAAAAGAGTACTGTTTCGCTCAGGCCCAGACGGTGGGGCATCCCTCCGCCGTTCATGATGGAGCGGATACAGAAATGTTTTGCAAAAGGAAAGTTCTTGCGTGTTGTAAGCAGTTCGCAATGCGGATTCACACGCACGATCGCCTCTTTCATCTCATGGGTATAGGTGGCGATCTTACAGCTGTACTCCAGGATGTTCTGCACACTCCGCCATACCTGATGCACCGTCTCGTAATCCCCCTTCAGAGAGAGGATCGTTTCTCCTTTGAGCGCTTTCTGCTTCGAGGGGATGGCGTGTTCGATCTCGCACCCCAGAAGCTCGGCAACCCTTTTCGCCTCTTCAGAGCAGGAGACGATCACCTCCTCCCTTGTAAAGATCTCCAGCTTCGCTCTTTTACCGGAGGACTCTTGCAGTGCAGTGGTCAGGTCAAAATAGGGAACATCCTCTTTGAGGTACTCCATCAGCGTATGATCATCGATTCTTAACATCGTTTATCCTTTGTTTTGTAATGTAGATCTAAAGCTGCTTTCATCGTTCTATTCTTGATCAAACCCAGTTTCAGACCTTATTGATTAAAATTTCTTGCCTTGATATACGGCGGCAAACTATTTACTTGGCTCTTTGCTCTACTATTTTACCCTCTTCAAGGACGATCACCTTATCTGCAAGCACATCTGTATCCAAGAGATTGTGCGTAACATACACGATAGTTAGTTGCAGTTTCTCATGAAGCAATTTCAACTCTCCCCGAATACTTTCTGCTGTTTTGGGATCCAGACTGGAGAGAGGTTCATCGAGCAATAAAACTTTTGGTTGGGTGATTATTGCTCTTGCTATACCCACCCTCTGTTTTTCCCCACCACTGAGATTTTTTGGGTAACGATGGGCCAAATAAGTAATTTGCAACATATCCATCATCTTACTCACTTTTTCGTTAATGCTATTTTTATGGGCACCTTGTGCTTTAAGTCCAAAGGCAATATTTTCAAAAACATTCAGATTCGGGAAAAGATGGATCGCCTGATGCAAATATCCTATCTCTCTTTTTTGCGTTGGGATACCATTAAGCAATTTCTCCTCCATATAGAGGTTGCCTTCATGCGCGATAAATCCTGCGAGTATGTTTAAAATAGTACTTTTTCCGGCACCTGAATGTCCGATAATGACAGTAAATTCCCCTTTTTTGATAGTCAAATTCACATCTTTTAAACAATACTCCGTGTTGATCTTTTCTAATTTTATATATCCCATCAACTATCTCCATCTGCTTGTAGTGATCTCTTCCAGTTTGGAAATTGCTTTTTCAAAACTAAAACTCATCAAAGCTAAAACCATCAATGCGACCATGATAATATCAACTCGTATCAGGCTCTCTGCATTGATCATCAAAGCACCGATCCCTGTAGGTATAGCAAACATCTCAGCTGCCAAAACGGTTTTCCAGACCATACCGGCTTCAAGTCGTAACCCGGTAAAGATAGAAGGCGAAGCAAGAGGGAGAATAATCCTGAAAAAGATATAAAGATTTGAAGCCCCTAAAGATTTGGCGGTATTGATATACTCTTTTGGTATCTCTTTGATCCCAAGTAGCGTTGCATAGGCTACCGGGAAAAAAGCACAGATAAATATGAGTACGATAGGTAGCATCTCATTGATACCGATCCAAAGCATCATCAGAGGCAACCATCCCAAAGTCGGTATGGGAAGCAACATACTTATAAAAGGCTTCAAGGAGAGCTCTACTGTTTTATACATTCCCATCAAAGAGCCGATCATGATCCCGAACAATCCCCCGACAAGATACCCTATCATGACGCGTAAAAATGAATCGCTAAGATTGGATATCAGAATACCTGTTGCGATAAGATTATACGCCTCTACCATTACCTGTGAGAAAGAGGGGAGCATCGGGCTCTCTGCTGCTCTTCCAGCGACCTCCCAAACAATGATAAAAAGAAGAATTGGGCTTTTGAGCAATAGATAGTTTACTATATTTCTCATTTTATTGATCCAGGACCAGTATCTCTCTTGCATCAAATGACTCTCTGATAAAGCCGTATTGCACCATTTTATCAATCACCTCCTGCACTTCCTCCACAGAAATATCAGAGGTCAGGATCAGATTCTCTATAGAACCTTTAGCGATTTGGGGTGTGACTGTCAAGTCGATGCTTGGAGACTTTGTCTGTGTTTTGATACGATCTTGGTATACATTGAGATTTTTTGCCACGATGACGGAGGCTTCATTGTTGTCCTGGTTGATTTCATAGATAGCTTGTTGGTTGATTTTTTTGATTTTTTCTACGGTTTTTGGATACTTCTCTACCATAGTATCCGAGACAACGATCACACTCCCCTGAAGATCTTTCCACAGATCTTGACTCTGAACAAGCATTCCCATCCCCTCTAAACCAGCAGCAAGTGTCGCAAAGTGTTCGGGTACGATGATGGCATCGACAAGTCCTGCTTTGAGCGCCATGATCTGTTTTGAAGCGTTCATCGTTACGAAATTTTTTCGTACCTTTGTTTGATCAAAACCACCTTTTTCGATAAGCACCTCCTCGATAAAACTTGTCACTGTCCCTTTTGGCCCTACACCGATCTTCACCCCCTCTTTTTCAAGGTCTTGAAGTGTTTTGATCCTGGAGCTGTTGACAACAACCCCATAGCCGTTCTTGTGTGTACCTGCGATGATTTTGATAGGCACACCACCGTTTGCATAGGTATTGATCGCCGGTACGAGACACATATAGGCCACATCAAAATGCTCTTTTGCAAAAGCAGTCGCTACGCCGACACCGCTGACATAAACCTTCACATCTTCTACATTGATACCGTTTCCCTGAAACAACTCTTTTGCTTCAGCGTAATAGTATGAGGTGGCATGACTGGTATACTCCACAGCAAATCGTAAATCTTTTTTTTCACCTTCATTTGCACTTGCTGCCGCTACGATAAGCGCAACCCCAAAAATTATTTTTTTCATCATCATACGCTCCTTCTAGAATTTATAGGCTGCCTGAGCAAAGAGTCCAAAGGCATTGTCTGCAGTAATATAGGGATCCGTTTTTGCCGCCTCTTTGATATAGCTACCGCTTTTAAAGTATCCCAGCCCAAGCAGAAACTGAAGCGTTTTGCTGTAACTCTGCACCGCAACGATATCGATCTCATCACCGTATTTGTCCGAACTTATCCCCGGAATTGTATAGCTTTTCCACTTATTTGTCGGTTCGTCCGCATAGAATGCATGATACTCCAGTTTAATCTTCGTTTTCTCCCAAGGTTTTACCACGGCAAAAACCTCATAGTCTTTTAAATTGGTCCAGCTCATGAGATTGAGCCTTCCGTAGTATTTATCGCTCGCCCCGAATACCGCATCGAAAGTTTCACGGTCACTGGTATTTGGGTCATCTCCGCTTGCATAGGTGTACCCCAAGCCCAGTTTGGTGCGTATCGGTTTAAAGTGGTATCCCGCATCCAGATGGAACCCCGAACCGTCGATATCCACGCGGGTATCATTGAGTTTCGTAAAGTCACCGAAGGATTTCATATAGGTCATATTGTAAAAATACCCATAAAGGTTATCATCATAGATCCTTGCGCCCAGATAATAGCTTTTCAGTGCATGATATTTCTGGTTTTCCCTATCATTCTCCTTGTAGGCAAAGATCGGTTCGACCGCACCGGTTTCCCCAAAGGCGTAATGTCCGTAGATCCCCCCGCCATAATACCCGTGGCGATGACTCAGGCTGAACTCATCCGGATCGTGCAGCATCGTCCCCCCGTAAAAGAGATCCAGGAAATTCTCACCATCCCTGATCGACACCCTTGCGGCATCCCAGACCCATTTACCGGAGTTTTTCCACTCTCCGGGACCGAAAACCCTGTTGTCTCCGTAGGCGATCTTCTGTCTCCCTGTTTTGATGACGATATTCGATGTCGCATACTGAAGATAAGTCTCATAGAGTTCAAAGTAGTCTGTCTGCGTACTGTGCACCTGCATAAACTCTTTGTTATACCACTCCTGGTTATCAAATCCCCAGTCCAAAGCCCTTGCATCCTGCATGGAAACTCTCGCGCTCCAGTGTTCGTCCATCTTGTAGGTCATTCCCAGACGCAGCCTCGTCAAAAGGTAGGCATCCTCGCCCAATCCAAGTTCGGGATTGGCACCAAAATATTTTTCGTTCATATTGTCAAAATATTCAAACCGAAGACGCAGCTCACCGTCAACACTTATCTCTGCCCAAAGCAGACTCTGGGATAAAAGCAGAACCCCCAATACTCTTTTTGTCCATTTCATCACTTCCCCTTTAATGGCACCATTATATATTTATATATATAACGATATATCTTAAAAAATCGATTTTAAGCCGTAGCTTACCGCAAAATTCCTTATATATAAAATTATATAACGTTTTTTGCAATAAATTTTCTATTTGCTGCTTAAAATTGGGGCAAATGCTTTTGTGCTTAGCGTGACTCTCTCACCGATACGGAGAGAGGAAGCCTCCTGGGGACTGATGACCACTTCAACCAGTTGTTGTCCGATCGAGACAATGGCCACCTTGATGATATCCACATCAATGATATCGAGCAGCTCCCCCTCAAAGGAGAATTTCTGGCTTCCGCTGGTTTTCAGCAGGACTTTTTTGGGGGTATCATCCTGGATGATCCTGCCATGGTCAAGCACAACCACCCTGGTTGCCAGACGATAGATCTCACTGGGGTCATGGCTGACCATGATCGTCGTGGTACCGAAGTTTCTGTGGAGTGTGAGTATCTCCTGCTGCAGCTTGGTACGCATCGCAGGGTCAAGCGCGGAGAGCGGTTCATCCATCAGCAGGATCTTGGGACGGTTCATCATCGCACGGCAGAGGCTTACCCGCTGTTTCTGTCCCCCGCTCAGCGTAGCGGGAAGGCGCTCTTTAAGCTCATCAAGCCCCGTCATCTCCAACAGCTGTGCGGCAAGCGCATGGTCTTTCTGGACAAAAAGAAGGTTTTGAAGCACCGTCATATTCGGGAAAAGCGCATAATCCTGAAAAACAAATCCTATCTTCCGCTTCTGGGGAGGCAGGATATGTTTTGCACCCATCCATACCTCATCACCTACATTTAAGGTTCCCCGGGCCTTCTCCAGCCCTGCGATGATCCTCAGCAGCGTGGTCTTTCCGCTCCCGCTCTCTCCCGCAAGCGCGATAAACTCCCCCTCTTTGATCCTAAGATCAACACTCAGTTCCATCTCCCCCATGCTGCCATGGAGTGTTTTGGATATATCGACAGCTATCATTGGAATCCGCCCAGTTTTTTATTGTGTTTGCGATTGAAGATATAGACCCCCAAAAGCACCAGAAAGCTCAGGATGAGCATGATCGCACTGTAGATGTGCGCGGATGTGTAGTCCATGATCTCCACCATCTCATAGATCGCCACGGATGCCACCTTCGTTTCTCCGGGGATACTCCCCCCTACCATCAGGACAACACCAAACTCTCCTACGGTATGCGCAAAGGTCACGATAATCGCTGTCATCAGCGCCGGTTTGATATTGGGCAGCGCCACCTTGAGCAGTGTCATCCATTTGCTCCGGCCGCAGACATAGGAGGCATCAAGCATATTCCTGTTCAGGCTTTCAAAACCGCTCTGCATCGGCTGCACCATAAAGGGAAGGCTGTAAAAACAGCTGGCGATCACAAGCCCGGTGAAATTGAAAACCAGTTTTATCCCGAAGGTCTCTTCAAAGAATGCCCCGACAGGCGAGTTGTACGAGAGCGCCCAGAGGATATAAAACCCCAGCACCGACGGGGGCAGTACGATCGGAAGTGCTGTTACCGCTTCAAGTAACGGTTTAATCTTTGAGCGTGTCTGCGACAGATACCATGACAACGGCAAAGCGATCACAAACAGGATCAAAGTGGTCACTCCGGCAAGTTTGAACGAGAGCAGGAACGGCTCAAGTTCGATCCCGGCAAAGAGTTCACTCATGCCAGCACCCTTGAGACAGAGAGCTCGGTCCCCTTGATCAGCGCCGTGACCTCATCTCCTCTCTTCAGCCCAAGCCTTTTACACGATGCTAACGTGATCAGCGACTCCAGGCGGTTCCCCGAAATATCCAACACGATACGCGCCAGCAGTTCGCCGCTCTCTATCGCCGTAATTCTGGCTGAAAGCTGGTTGGAGTAGCTCAGCATGCCGCTCAGGTTTTTTCCTATCGCTACACTTGAGGCATTCACGCCGAGCAGACACTTCGAACCCACGCTGAGTGCTTCATCCAGCTCCAGGCTAACCATAGAGAGAGCCTGTTCGCCCAGTGCAAATGTAACGATATTAAGTCCATCGTTACTTTGGATTGACTCTACTGTAGCCGCCAGAGTGCTCATGGTACCAGATATCCGTAGTTTTGCAAGATCTTTTTTGCCTTGGCGCTGAACATAAAGGCATAGAAGGCTGCGACTTCACTGTTCTTCTCCCCATTTTTCAGCACCACCATCCCCTGATCGATAGGAGTATAGAGTTTGGGATCCACCTCCTTCCAATTCACCCCCTCCTTGAAGTGTGCCATTTTGGGACTGTAGAGTGATGACTTTGCGATGAAGCCGATATCTGCTGCGGTGACCGCATAGGAGACAGTCTGAGAGATCGATTCTGCATAGACGAACTTCTTCTCTACCTCCTCCAGCACCCCGCCGTTTTTCATTGCTTCCAGCGCAGCCTTTCCGTAGGGAGCCGTCTGTGGATTTGCTACTGCGATTTTCTGGATCGCAGCATCTTTTGTAAGCGTTATGCCTTTTGTGAAATCCTGCTCCCTGCTGCTCAGATAGGCCAAAGACCCCTGTGCATAGACGAGCGGTCTTGTAACAGCAATCCCCTCTTTATACAGGGCCTCAGGATATGTCATATCTGCCGAAATAAAAAGCTGATAGGGCGCGCCGTTCATGATCTGGGCTGTGAGCTTGCCACTGCTTCCCAGCGTCACCTGTACCTTTGTATCGGGGTAGAGTAGATGAAAGGCCTCCTTAAGATCCTCAATCGCATACCCCACGTTGGCCGCCAGTGCGACCTTGATCTCACCTGCCGAAAGCAGGGATAACCCCATAAAGAACACTATTACAAACTTTTTCAAATCAATCTTCTCCTAAAATAGATAATTAAGCTCAAACCGTATCTCGCTATAGGAGGGATCCGGTTTCTGGTAGCCGCTGTCCGTGACAATATCCTCTTTGCCTGTCACATAGGCATAGCGTGTTTTCAGATAGATATTGGAATCGCCACCGTATCCAAACCCCTTCATCAGGTTCAGTACAAATACATTGCTGTCCGCCTGTACACCGGCCTTGTTGTCGTCAAAATCCTGTATGACATACTGTGAAACGATCTTCAGATCCGTAAATCCGTTATAGTCATACTCCAATTGGGCCATGTAGCTTTCGGTATTGGCATTCCAGTTGTATTGCCCCATCGCACGGGTAAAGGCCGCCGTAGGAAAACCTCTCCATGGTGCAACGATATCTCCCTTGTCCGCCACCTTTGAATATCCCAATCGCAGCTTATACCCGTTGTCTACAAAGTCCACTCTGGCTCCCAGCAGTGCACTGTCCAGAGTGGCAGGCTCCTTATAGCCTTCGGTATTCCCCTTAAGGTTTGCTCCACCTATCTCACCCGCACCGTTGTCAAACTGCCGCATATATCTGATACCGGGGACGATAGAAAGCGTTCCCAGGTCTACCCTGTACGATGCCTGGAGCATCGTTGATGCTATCAGTTCAGGTACCGCGGTAAAATTTGCACCCAGTGAGAGATTGGCTATCTGTCTGTTCTTCGCTTCTACGATCACCAGTCTATCTTTGATCCCTCTCTCTTGGAGTGCGGGAAGCGTTAAGCCTCTATGCATCACAGAGTCATCATTTTCTCTGTAGATGCCATAAGGGTCCTCCGGATCATCACCGTATGCCAGGAGATGATGAAACGTTTGATGGTCTCTGAGTTTTTGTTTCGTCAGGTATCCTATCTCAAAGTAGGTTCCCAGCATATCATCGATCGTTACCGTAAGCCCTTCAAAGGTGTTGGGGATCATCTTTGTGTCATTGCTCCTGGTCAGAAAACTTTCAAAGATCTGCCGTCCTCCTTTGAAAGAAAACTTGTCATAGCTGTACTCCACATAGGCCTCGGCCAGAGAGGTGATCCCTTCAGGGTCTCCATGCAACGCACTGTAGCGGCTCAGGGTATCCCTGCCTCCCTTATAAAGATGGGACTCCTCATCCCCCAGCGAACCTGCTGCCTGCGCGGTAAAGAGTCCGGCGCTAAAACTCAGCCCGTTGTATACCGGGCTTTTATAGAACAGACTCGCTCCGATTGCCGCAATAAAGTGATCTTTTTTACTCCCCTCTTCCTCTTCACCCCACTTAAATCCAAAGCTGTTAAATCTAAGGCGTCCGTAGAACATCCCCTCACTCAACATGCTGTCGAGACTATCGACCTCATCGGGTTTGATGTCGTAAATATGCTGCATTGTGGGGAGCAAAGAGTGCTTGATCTCTACACTCTCCACCTCCTCTTCTGCATCATTCTCCTGACTCTCTTGCTGGATTTTCATCATGATCTCATCCGTCGACTCTTTCTCTATATTCGCATAACTTCCCTCGAAGAACAAACACAGCCCCAGACCGATCTTGAATAATTTTTTCATCTCATCTTTCCTACTTCAAACCATCATTATTTTAAATTACATATATTAATAGACAGTTCACATAGTAACATATCAAACTTTAGTACCCAAATAATCTTTTTCTTATTCTCATAGAAGTTGCAATATGTGTTCTTTAGTACACAACAATGCAATAGACTGCAAATATCCGCGAATAAAAAGATTGATTTTCTACCAGCCCAATGCATATTTACATTATATATTTTTTTATATAGCGATCAAATCATAACATGTTAAAACTTACACTAATAGGGTAAATGTTGTGGACTAATACAGGTCCTTGACAAAGTAACCAAAAAGTGCTACTATTCCCGCATATGGGGATGACTTGGTTTCGACTGGAGTAGTCGGGGCTATGTGCATGTCGGACTGGGCAATTCCGTTACGCGGCCCAACGCGAATAAACGCAAACAATACAGATTATCGTCCAGCTTACGCAGTAGCGTAAGTATTTAACCCCGCTAACGCGGAGGACTGCCTCGCTAGTGAGTGTCATCTTAGCTAGAGTTTGAGGTATCATATCTGATGACTATACCCGAAGGCTGCCTAACCTTTGGATGAACCTTTAGGCTGGTCTTGCATAGTTTTGGGTGTAGTACGAAGCAAGATGAGACCAAACAACACCGCCTAAGCATGTAGAGTCATGGTTCTATCTATTTTAGGACAGGGGTTCGATCCCCCTCATCTCCACCATTTTAATAAATTTACCTCTCTTCAATTTTTTTAAAATTCAGCAAAACAATATTATCATACCGACAAGTTTGAGATTTAAGCTTTCCTCCTTTCCTTTTTTTGCATTAAGTCCCAATAATTTTTCATTACTATAACGTTTGAATAACGTTCATTAAGTATAATGCTCGGCTATTTAAAAAAGGAGAAAAATAAACGATGAAAAAAACGTTAATATTAGTGGGGGCTGTTTCAACAATGGTTTTAATGAGTGGTTGTGCAACAATTATCAATGGGAAAACACAGGTTGTTGATGTTACTTCAAATAC
>DSDW01000117.1 GCA_011048515.1 Campylobacterota bacterium
ATCTTGACATAGTCAAAAAATGTTGCGATGATAAAACCCGTAAAGGGTATATCTTTACGGGTTTTATCATCGCAACATTTTTTGACTATGTCAAGATAGATCAGCAAATCTTAGCCGAACTTGCAGAGTTTGGAATTGTTTTTCTGATGTTCACCATTGGCTTGGAATTTTCCCTGAACCACATGAAGCGCATGAAGCAGGAGGTATTTCTATTTGGGATACTGCAGGTAGTGCTCACTGCATTCTTGTTTACCTACTTAAGTATTGCACTCTTTGATTTGCCATTGAAAAGTGCTTTAGTGGTGGGAACGGCGCTTTCGCTCTCCTCTACAGCGATCGTATTAACCACACTCAATGACAATGGCGACATACACCGGCCATATGGAAGATATGCACTTGGGATCCTTCTTTTTCAGGACATAGCAGTGATACCGATATTGCTTTTGGTCTCTTTTTTGGGCAAACCTTCCGGTTCTCCATCAGAAATTATTTTGGGTACATTGGTTTCCGGTTTTATTGTCATCTTTACGCTTTTTGTCGTGGGAAAATATGCAACGACCAAATTTTTGGGAGCTGTAGCCGACAGTAAAAAAGAGGAACTCTTTATCCTGGCGATATTGCTGATCGTGCTTTCTGCATCACTCTTTGCGCATGTATTCGGATTTTCCTATTCCCTTGGTGCATTTATTGCAGGAATGTTGATCTCTGAGAGTAAGTATAAACATCAGATCGAAGCAGACCTTGTCCCTTTCAGGGATATCTTGCTTGGACTCTTCTTTATCACGGTAGGACTTCAGATCAATCTTGCGGTGGTCAGGGAGTATTTCTTTGTCATAGTCGGGTTGACCGTGGCAATCCTTCTTCTTAAAGCGATCATTATCTTTTTGATCACCGTGATCTTCTCATTTCCAAAGCGTGCCTTTAAAACGGCACTGGCTCTGGCACAGGTAGGGGAGTTTTCCTTTGCCGTGTTTGCCTTGGCAAAATCCTATCAGCTTGTTGACAATGAAGTGCTTCAGGTGCTGATCTCCGTAGTCGTTGTTTCACTGATCTTTACCTCATTGTCAGTCAAGCATGTCCGAGCCTTTACCAATCTCTTCTATCAAAATCCTACTGAGGCGATGAGGGAACCTATCGGATCATCACCGATTTCTCATCATATTCTTGTATGCGGATATTCGTTGCTCGGTCAGCGTACCGTAGAAGAGCTCAAATCCCAGGGGATCCCCTATATAGCGATCGAACACGACAGAAGTCTGGTGAAGTTGGGAGAAGAAAAAGGAGACAGCGTTTTTTTTGGAAATGCAGCATCAAAAAGACTGTTGAGTTCATTGGATATCAAAAATGCGACCGCAGTGATTATTGCGATTGACAACGATGAAAAGATCAGGCTGATCTGTGAAGCGATCCAGAGTATTGATGAGAGGATCGATATCGTCCTCAAGGTTTCAGACCGCAGGCAGATAGAAAAGCTTTCCGATCTGCCTATCAAAAGTTTTGTCAATCAGAATGAAACGGTAGCGAAACTTTTGGTTGATCAGGCACTCAAATGTGAAATAGCCTAACCTATGTGTTTTCAAAATGTTACATATTGATATAAAAATATGAAATAAATCACATAGATCAATCTTTTTTCAGGATTGTATTTTCCAGCTTTCTCTCTTCTTTTCCCCTGTGAGAGTCATTTTTTGTGTAGTATGGAAACAGTTTTAATGGATAACTTTTTGATAACCAAAAGTTTCACTCTCCTTATACGAAAATAGTGCTACACTTGTTCCACTAAAACAAAAAGTAAGGAACAATTATGGCAAAAATCATTTGGTCAAAAATTGATGAAGCTCCGGCTTTGGCAACGTATTCATTTTTCCCGATTGCATCTAAATTCTGTGCAGCTGGCGGTGTAGAGCTTGAACAAAGTGACATCTCTCTTGCAGGTCGTGTACTTGCAGCAATGGGATTGGCTGAAGATGAACTTTCAAAACTGGGTGAGCTTGTACTTAATCCTGAAGGTAACATTATCAAGCTTCCAAACATCTCTGCATCAGTAGGACAGCTTAAAGATTGTATCGCTGAACTTCAAGGTCAAGGTTATGATATCCCTAACTACCCTGAAAACCCGCAAACAGATGCTGAAAAAGAGATCCAGGCAAAATATAGCACATGTCTTGGTTCAGCGGTTAACCCGGTACTAAGAGAGGGTAACTCAGATAGACGCGCGGCAAAAGCAGTGAAAAACTTTGCTCAGAAAAACCCGCACAAACTAAGAGCTTATGCTGAGAATTCAAAAGCTGCTGTTGTACACATGGATGGTAAAGGCGACTTCTACGGCAACGAAAAATCAGTGACTATGGAGAAGGCACAAAAAGTAACGATCGCACTGAACGGCAAAGAACTTAAGTCTATCGATGCTCTGGAAGGTGAAGTGCTTGACGGTACATTCATGTCTGTAAAAGCGCTTAGAGATTTCTATAAGGAAACGATCGAAGAAGCAAAAGCAAAAGGCCTGATCTGGTCGGTACACCTCAAAGCAACAATGATGAAGATCTCTGATCCGATCATGTTCGGTCATGCATTTGAAATCTTCTTTGAAGATGTATTTGCCAAATATGCTGATCTTTTCAAAGAACTGGGTGTGAATCCAAACCTTGGTATGTCAGATCTTGAGAAGAAGATCAAGGGTCATGCGCAAGAAGCTGAGATCAAAGCGGCATTCCAGGCAGTTGTCGATGCTGATGCACCAAAAATCGCAATGGTTGATTCTGATAAAGGTGAAACAAACTTCAACGCACCAAATGACATCATTATCGATGCTTCTATGCCGGTTGTGGTAAGAGAAGGTGGTAAGCAGTGGGACAGAACGGGTGCTGCGCTTGAAACATTGGCTGTTATCCCTGACAGTACTTATGGTTTCTTCCACCAGGAGATGGTGGCTGACTGTGTGAAAAACGGTCAGTTTGATGTAACGACGATGGGTACAATGCAAAATATCGGTCTTATGGCTCAAAAAGCGGAAGAGTACGGTTCTCACCCAACGACATTCGAACTCTCTGAAGCGGGTACAGTAACTGTAACAGCTGAGGATGGTACAGAGCTTATGAGCTTTGAGTGTGAAGCAGGTGATATCTGGAGAATGTCAAGAGCAAAAGATATCCCGATCAAAGACTGGATCCGTCTAGCATTTGAGAGAGGTCAGATCGAGCAGATCCCTGTAGTGTTCTGGCTGGATGAGAACAGAGCTCACGATGCGCAAATGATCGCAAAAGTGAAAAAATATATGCCGGAGTTTAACACTGAAGGTCTTGAGATCCACTTTATGGATATTGCAGCTGCTACAAGATTTACCAACGAGAGAATCAGAGCAGGTAAAGACACGATCGCAGTCACAGGTAACGTTCTGAGAGACCACTTGACAGATATGTACCCGATCCTTGAGCTTGGCACATCGGCTAAGATGCTTTCTATCGTTCCGTTGCTTGCCGGTGGCGGTCTGTTTGAAACCGGTGCAGGCGGTTCAGCGCCTAAGCACGTAGATCAGTTCCTTGAAGAGGGCCACCTCAGATGGGATTCTCTTGGTGAGTTCCTTGCACTTGCAGAGTCACTGAGAATGATCGATCAAAAATACCCGAATGCTAAACTTGCTGCTGTTACAGCTGCACTTGATGTTGCAAATCAGGAGTACCTAGACAACAACAAAGCGCCAGGCAGAAAAGCGGGTGAGCCGGATAACAAAGCGTCTCACTTCTATGTGGCTCAGTACTGGGCGACAGCGTTGGCTGATTCTTTGGACAAGGATCTTCAGGCTACATTTACTCCGATAGCGAAAGCGCTGAAAGAGAACGAAGAGAAGATCATGGAAGAACTTCTTGCAGCAGAAGGCAAAGCACAGGATATCGGCGGATACTACCACCCTGATGATGCAAAAGCTGAAGCAGCGATGAGACCGTCTGCAACACTCAATCGCATTATCGATACTATCTAATTCGTTTCTTTATTAGACAGTATCTGACACTGCATCATGATGATGCAGTGTTTCTTATCAAAATATTTCAACATTTTGGTATACTAATCTTCTCAGATTTTTCTGACAATAACATAGGGTAGTCGACTTCTAAAGCATTGCAAAACATTATTGATGATCTTACGGGCATGAGCGCCCTAAAATGATGAGTTATGTTTTGCTAAAGAGTCACCCTATGGATCTCATTAGAAAGGATTCAAATGGCTAAAGGTAGAAAAGTAACGATTATTGGAACGGGTAACTTCGGTTCAACCGTTGCATTTATTTTGGCAATGAACGGGGCATGCCACAACGTGGTATTGAGAGGGCGTGATATCGACAAGGCAAGAGGAAAAGCACTTGATATGTCCCAGGCTGCGAACGCAGCACGTCAACATACGGTCGTAAAGGCAGCAGTCGGGCCTGAGGATATTGCCGGTTCGGATATCGTAGTGATCACGGCAGGCGCACCAAGAACACCCGGAATGAGCAGAGATGATCTGCTTAGCAAAAATGCAGCGATTGTAAAAAAATATGCGAAAGAGATCAAAGAGCATGCGCCCGAATCCATCGTCATTGTGGTATCCAATCCGCTTGATGCGATGACGTATGTGGCACAAAAAGTGACAGGATTTCCAAGAGAAAGAGTGCTTGGAATGGCCGGTATCCTTGATGCCGCACGTATGGCACACTTTATCTATGAAAAACTTGAGTATGGCGCAGGGCAGATCCGTGCTACGGTAATGGGAGGACATGGCGATACAATGGTTCCTCTGCCTAAGTTTACAACCGTTGCAGGTGTACCGATCGAAGATCTCCTGGATGCAGAGCAGATCGGCGAGATCGTTCAGAAGACAAGAAACGGCGGCGCAGAGATCGTAAACCTTTTGGGGGACGGTTCAGCATACTATGCACCGGCAAAATCTACGGCGATCATGGTAGAGTCTATGCTACGAGACACGAAGCAGATACACTCTTGTGCCATTATGCTTGAAAATGATTATGGTTATTCAGGCATTGTTTCCGGTGTTCCGGTGATGATCGGTGCCGGAGGCGGGGAAGAGGTGATCCATATGACACTGAAGCCGCTTCAGCAGGAGCGTTTTGCCAAGTCTGTGGCTGCGGTACAGGAGATGGTAGACAAGCTCTATGAACTGAAAATCTTCGACGAAGAGGCGTAGTGTGGCAGGACGTAGGGTAGGGATCGTAGGCGCCGGCGCTGTAGGCGCAACGGCAGCATATTCATTGGTGATGACGGGCAGCTGTGAAGAGATCGTTCTTTTTGATATTGTCGAAGGCGTAGCGCAAGGTAAAGCGATTGACATGGGCCAGGCGGCTCACTATTCGCCAAAAGGTACCAGGGTGACTGCTGTAAAAAGTGCGGCAGAGATGAAAGATTGTGATGTTGTCGTGATCACTGCGGGTGTACCGAGAAAAGGTGATATGACCAGGGCTGATCTTTTGATGATCAATGCCAAGATCATGAAAAATGTGCTCAGTGATGTGGCGAAGCACTCTCCAGATGCCATTATCATCTGTGTTTCCAATCCTCTGGATGTCATGACCTATGTCATCCATAAGATGACAGGTTGGGAACGTAACCGTATTATAGGAATGGCCGGCGCTTTGGATGGTGCCAGAATGGCTTATCAGATCTACAAGACTCTTGGGTATGGAATGACGCAGACAGGTGATCTTGTCATCGGTGATCACGGTCAAAATATGATTCCTCTGCCACACAAGGTACAGGTTGGATCAGTGAATGCAAGTGAACTTCTGAGTCAAGAACAGATGGAACAGATCATTGACCGTACGAAAAACGGAGGCGCTGAGATAGTGAAGCATCTGGGTACTTCAGGCTATTATGGTCCCGGCCGTGCCGTAGCACATATGGTGGAAGCGATACTGGATAATTCCCGTATTGTTGTCTCCTCTTCGGTACTGCTTCAGGGAGAATACGGATACAGTGATGTCTGTGTGGGCGTACCGGTTGTACTCGGCCGTAACGGGGTTGAAGAGATTATCCAGATCGATCTTGATGAAGAGACAGAAGCGAAGTTTAAAGTTTCGGTAGAGTCTATTCGGGACAATATCGATATTTTGTTTGAGAATAAATTTTTTGAATAGGATGGTAAATGAGAGAAATCGAATATAATGAGGTGGTAAAAGCCGTTAAAGACATGATCATGTATAGCGGCACCGATCTTCCGCAGGATACGTATGATGCATTAAAGCAGGCAATGGAAGAGGAGAAGTCACCTGTAAGCAAAGAGGTGATCCGCCAGATCCTTGAAAATGCGGATATCGCTAAAGATGAGAAAAGACCGTTGTGTCAGGATACCGGCCTTGCTGTTTTCTTTGTGAAAGTCGGCGATGAGGTAAAGATCAAGGGCGGGCTGCTGAAAGATGCGATCAACGAAGGTACGGAGCAGGGGTATACGGAAGGATATCTCCGTGCTTCGACCTGTGAACCCTTCAGCCGGGCAAACTTGAAGGACAAAGTAGGATACAACCTTCCTGCGATCATTCACTTCGACCTTGTAGCAGGAGACAAGATCGATATAGAATATGCGGCAAAAGGCGGCGGATCGGAAAACGTAAGCAGGGCGAGGGTATTTCCTCCTGCTGCAGGAAAAGAAGGTATCATCGAGTATGTCAAAGAGGTGATCAGTGATGCCGGCGGGAACCCCTGTCCTCCCATCACGGTAGGTGTCGGTATCGGCGGTACGTTCGAAAAAGCGGTGATAAGCTCCAAACATGCGCTCTTTAGAGATCGGCAGTGTGAACACCGATCCGGAAATGGCGGAGCTTGAAGAGGCGATCCTCAATGAAGTGAACAAACTTGGAATCGGTGCAATGGGTATGGGCGGGACAAAAACCGCACTTGCAGTACATATCGAATCCAATCCGTGCCATATCGCTTCATTGCCTGTTTCTGTGAATGTGCAGTGTCACTCATCCAGACATACGCATATCACACTATAAGGAGAAAGAGGATGGCAACATACAATTTGACAACACCGTTGAGCAGCGAAGATACAAAAATGCTTAAGGCTGGGGATACTGTATTACTGAACGGGACGATCTATACAGCGAGAGATGCAGCACACAAGAGGCTTGTAGAGCTTATCGAAAAGGGTGAGGAGCTCCCGTTTGACCTTGAGGGATCAGTGATCTATTTTGTCGGTCCAACCCCTCCAAAACCGGGTGATCCTATCGGGAGTGCAGGCCCGACTACATCCTACCGTATGGACAGTTATTCTCCCACGATGCTGAAGCATGGCTCAAAAGGGATGATCGGAAAAGGAAAAAGAAACCAGGCAGTGAAAGATGCATGCGTCGCATATGACGGTATCTATTTTGGCGCAACGGGCGGTGCAGGCGCACTTCTTGGAAAGCAGATCAAAAGTGCAGAGGTGATCGCCTATCCTGAACTTGGTCCTGAGGCGGTACGTAAACTGGAAGTGGAAAATTTCCCGGTAACGGTGATCAATGATACATACGGAAACGACCTTTACCAAATGGGCAGGGAGCAGTACGAAGTCAAGGACTGACGCTTATCTACCTCTTCTTTGCATATCCTTTTTGAGGATATGCCTCTCTTTTTTCTCAATCCTTTTCATTTTAAGTTTTATTAATTATTATAAGATATTATTGTTACATATAATTTTTTCAAGGGAACGACTATGCAATTTCGGACAGAGAAAGATACCATGGGTGAGATGCAGGTGCCTGCAGATAAATACTGGGGGGCACAGACGCAACGTTCACTGCTCAATTTCGAGATCGGAAACGAGAAGATGCCTTTGGAGGTAGTATACGGTTTTGCACATCTGAAAAAAGCGTGTGCACTTGTCAATCATGAGCTTGGGCGTTTAAGCGGAGATAAGACGTTGGCGATCGTCAAAGCATGCGATGCGGTGCTCAGCGGGGAGCTGGATGATCATTTCCCCCTGGTGGTATGGCAGACCGGTTCTGGAACACAGTCCAATATGAATATCAATGAAGTGGTAGCAAACAAAGCCACAGAGATACTTGGAGGTGATTTTACTCAAGATAAACTGGTTCACCCCAACGATGATGTCAACAAAGGGCAAAGTTCCAATGATACCTATCCTACCGCTATGCGTATCGCAGAGGTTGTCTCTGTGACAGAGAGACTCATACCTGCACTAACGCAACTCAAAAGTACGCTGGAAGCAAAATCAAAAGCCTTCGGAGATATCGTCAAGATCGGAAGGACACACCTTCAGGATGCGACACCTCTGACACTGGGACAGGAGCTTTCCGGATACGTTGCAATGCTCAATACAAACCTTAAACAGATCAATGATGCCTTAAAATACTGCAAAGAACTCGCAATCGGGGGGACTGCCGTGGGTACGGGGCTCAACTCCCATCCTGGGTTCTCGCCGAAAGTGGCAGCACAGCTCAACGGTTTTATGGAGAAAAACTACGGTTTTGTCTCCCAGCCCAATAAATTTCATGCTTTGACCGGACATGATGCGGAAGTGGTACTTTCCGGAGCACTCAAGGCATTGGCTGCAAATCTGATGAAGATCGCCAATGATATCAGGTGGTTGGCATCAGGCCCAAGATGCGGGTTGGCAGAGATCGAGATCCCGGCCAATGAACCGGGTTCATCCATCATGCCGGGCAAAGTGAACCCCACACAGGCCGAAGCGATGACAATGGTAGCGGTGCAGGTGATGGGCAATGATGCAGCCGTCGGTATCGCAGCAAGCCAGGGTAACTTTGAACTGAATGTATTCAAGCCGGTGATCGCCTACAATATTCTACAATCAATAAGGCTTTTGGCCGATGCCATGGTCAGTTTTGACAGGAACTGTGCGACAGGTATCGTACCGATCAAAGAGAACATCGACAGATTCCTGAATGATTCGTTGATGCTGGTAACAGCGCTTAACCCTCATATCGGATATGACAATGCGGCCAAAATCGTAAAAAGAGCACATGCGAACGGTACAACGCTGAAGGAGGAAGCGGTGAATCTTGGATTGATGAGTGCCGAAGAGTTTGATGCGGCAGTGAAACCCGAAGAGATGATCATGCCTAAAGGGTAACAGTTTTCTATGGGTGAAAACCTCAATTTTGAGTAATTTTCACTCTTTCCTCTTAAAAACTGTGTAGATATAGTACACTTTTGCAAATTCAAATGAACTAATAAAAGAATTAATCCTAAATTATTTGATGAAATCCTATAATACATGAATTAATTTGTAATTTTAAAGGAGATAACGTGAATATTCATGAGTATCAGGCAAAACAAATTTTTGCCAAGTATGGTGTTCCTACACCAAAAGGTATCGTTGCCAATACTCCGGACCAAGCGGCTAAAAATGCTGCTGAGCTTGGCGGGGATATCTGGGTGGTTAAAGCACAAATTCATGCAGGCGGAAGAGGACTTGGCGGTGGAGTAAAGCTTGCCAAGTCTATCGATGAAGTAAGAGAGCTTGCGAGCCAGATCCTTGGGATGACACTTGTAACGCACCAGACGGGACCTGAAGGTAAGCTGGTACAGAAAGTCTATATCGAAGAGGGTGCGGATATCAAAGATGAGCTTTACCTTGGTGTCGTACTTGATAGAGCAAAAGAGATGCCTGTGATCATGGCTTCGACCGAGGGCGGTATGGAGATCGAGAAGGTTGCCGAAGAGACTCCCGAGAAGATCATCAAAGTCGCTGTTGACCCTGCGATCGGTTTCCAGGGATTCCATGGAAGAGAACTTGTCTTCGGACTTGGGATTACAGATCCGAACGAACAGAAGAAATTTATCGATTTTGCGTCAAAACTCTACAGGGTATATATGGAAAACGATGCGGAACTGATCGAGATCAACCCGTTGATCAAGACTGGATCGGGTGATTTCATTGCGCTTGACGGCAAAATGGGATTCGATGACTCTGCGCTGGGGCGTCACCCCGAGATCGAAGATATGAGAGATATCTCAGAAGAGGACCCGGATGAGAGGGAAGCGAGCCAGTACGGACTTAGCTATGTGGCACTTGACGGTGAGATCGGTTGTATGGTAAACGGTGCAGGTCTTGCAATGGGTACAATGGATACGATCAACTATATGGGCGGAACACCGGCAAACTTCCTTGACGTGGGCGGTAAAGCGAACGCTGAGACAGTGGCAAAAGGGTTTGAGATCATTCTTAAGAACCCGAATGTCAAAGCGATCTTTGTAAACATCTTTGGTGGTATCGTAAGATGTGACCGTATCGCGAACGGTATCCTTGAAGCGACAAAGATGGTAGATGTACATGTTCCTGTAATCGTAAGACTGGATGGTACCAATGCGCTTGAGGCAGCAGAAATTCTTAAAAATGCAAATATCGCAAACGTTATTCCTGCAACTGATTTGGCTGATGGTGCGGCAAAAGCAGTAGCAGCGGCAAAAGGAGAGTAAGAGATGAGTATTTTGGTAAACAAAGAGACAAAAGTAATCGTACAGGGTTTTACAGGAAGCGAGGGTACATTCCATGCTGAGCAGTGTATCGCATACGGTACAAACATTGTCGGTGGTGTAACGCCGAACAAAGGCGGGCAGGAGCACCTTGGCAAGCCGGTATTCAATACAGTCAAAGAGGCGGCTGAAGCGACAGGTGCTACCGTTTCTATGGTATTTGTTCCGCCTGCGTTCGTAGCAGATGCGGTCATGGAAGCGGCTGATGCAGGTATCGAGCTTGCCGTGATCATCACCGAAGGCGCTCCGGTACGTGACATGCAAGCGGCAAAAGCCTATGCCACAAAACACGGTATGAAGACAATCGGACCGAACTGTCCTGGTATCATCACGGCTGAAGAGTGTAAGATCGGTATCATGCCCGGTATGATCTTCAAAAAAGGGAACATCGGTCTTATCTCCAAGTCGGGTACTTTGACCTATGAGGGAGCAAACCAGGTAGTAAAAGAGGGATTCGGTATCTCAACAGCGGTTGGTATCGGCGGTGACCCGATCATCGGTCTTTCCTACAAGCAGTTGTTGCCGATGTTTGAAGCGGATCCTGAAACAGAAGCGATCGTCATGATCGGTGAGATCGGTGGAGACCTTGAGATCCAGGCAGCAGCTTTCATCAAGGAAAACATCACGAAGCCGGTTGTTGCTTTCATCGCAGGCCAAACTGCGCCTAAAGGCAAAAGAATGGGGCATGCCGGTGCGATCGTATCCGGTTCGGCAGGTACTGCAGCAGAGAAGATGGCAGCACTTGAAGCCGCAGGTGTCAAAGTAGTTGTTTCTCCGGCGGATATCGGTAAAGCCATCAAAGAAGTACTCTCCAAATGAGAACCGTTAAGCAAACGACAATAGTTTGTCGTTTGTAGGTTCGGAACCGAAGCGGTCGGAACGAAGTGAAGCCGCAAAGGATTTTCCGCTTACCCTCATCTTTGAAGCAGCAGCTCAGTTACTTACCTGGGCGTAAGCTCTTTCAGTACAACTTTCAAATCTAACGCAGACGAAAATATAATTTTACAAAAAACAAATTTAGAAACCCTATAACGAATTTTTAAAATCTACACACTCCTTACATATTTTTTCACTATAATGGTTGAATAAGATAAAAGGTAAATTATGAAACAGACATTCGAAGTACTTAACATAAAATGCGGAGGATGTGCCTCCACCATCAAAACGAAACTTTTTGATGCATTTGGAGAGATCGAGGTCGACCTGAGCAAAAATCCGCGTGAAATTACAGTGGATATCACAGAAGAGCGGGTACCTGAACTCAAAACTGCGCTAAAAAAGCTTGGTTATCCGATGAAATCAGAGCAGATAGGATTTGTAGAAGCAAATACAGCAAAGGCAAAAAGTATCATATCTTGTGCTATAGGGAAAATGAATCAATAAAAGAGTGAAAAGCACCTCTTCTTCTTGCTTCAAAATGTAACAAAATCGCTTATAGTTACAATAATGCCATGTTATTCATAGCTCCCTTAGAGAAACTAGTGTATCCTCAACCATAGTGAATTGTTTATCTCACTTAAATATACTATATTAAAGGGGCACAAATGGCAGTAATGACAGCACCAGAGAATACTCCGGTATGGGTAAATACGGCTAGATGTAAAGCTTGTGATATCTGTGTGGATGCATGTCCGGCGGGTGTACTTTCTATGAAGGCAGATGCGAGTTCAACATTGGGTGCAATGATCTCGATCGTAGCGCCTGAATCATGTATCGGATGTAACGAGTGTGAGCTTTCCTGTCCGGACTTTGCAATCTATGTTGCAGAAAAAAGCGAATTTAAGTTTGCTAAACTTTCCGACGCTGCAAAAGCAAGACAAGAAGCGATTTCAAACAATGGGTATAGACTACCTGCGGACTACAAGGAGGCTAACTAATGGCGGAATTAAGAGAAGTTATATCAACGGGTAACGACCTTGCTGCGATTGCGGCGGTAGATGCTGGCTGTAGATTTTTTGGTGGATATCCTATTACTCCATCAAGTGAGGTAATGCATACGATCTCTGACCTGCTACCTGAAGTAGGCGGTGCGGCAATCCAGATGGAAGATGAGATCGCCGGTGTTGCAGCAGCAATCGGTGCAGGGATGAGCGGTGTACGTACACTGACTGCGACTTCTGGACCTGGTATTTCATTGAAAGCTGAAAACCTTGGTCTTGCTCAGATGGCAGAAGTCCCTTTAGTAGTGATCAACGTAATGAGAGGTGGTCCGTCTACAGGTCTTCCTACACGTGTTTCCCAAGGTGACGTTGCTCAGGCTAAGAACCCAAGCCACGGTGACTACAAATCAATTACTGTATGTGCAGGTAACCTTGCAGAGTGCTATACTGAGACAGTGAGAGCATTCAACCTCGCGGACAGATTCATGCAGCCGGTTTTCGTTCTGCTTGATGAAACACTCGGGCATATGCACGGTAAAGCGATGATCCCTACTGTAGAAGAAGTACAAGCAGGTATCCAGCCAAGAAAAACATTTGACGGTGCACCTGAAGAGTATAGACCCTATGGTGTAGCACAGGATGAGCCTGCGGTACTTAACCCGATGTTCAAGGGGTATAGATACCACTATACCGGTCTGCACCATGATGCTATGGGATTCCCGACTGAAGAGATCGAAACATGTAGAAAACTGATCGACAGACTCTTTAGAAAAGTGGAAGAGCATACGGATGAGATCGAATCAAACGAAGAGTATATGCTTGAAGATGCAGAGATCCTTCTGATCGGATACGGTTCAGCATCACTTGCGATCAAAGAGGCGGTATCTATACTTAGAGCTGAAGGTATCAAAGTAGGTATGTTCAGACCGATCACGCTTTGGCCGAGTCCGGAGCAGACACTGTACGAGCTTGGACAGAAGTTTGACAAAGTACTTTCAGTAGAGCTTAACCAAGGTCAATACCTTGAAGAGATCCAAAGAGCAATGGGAAGAAAAGACATCGAAAAGTTGACAAAAACAAACGGTCGTCCATTCTCCCCTGCAGATATTATCGAGAAGGTTAAGGAGGTATTCTAACATGGCTTTTAATTACGATAGTTACTTAAGACTTGAAAAAATGCCAACACTATGGTGTTGGGGATGTGGGGACGGTATCGTTCTTAAATCATTTATC
>DSDW01000115.1 GCA_011048515.1 Campylobacterota bacterium
CGTGGACAACATAACTGTCAATTACTATGATAGTTCATTGACAAGTACCGATGTCGTACAGATGAAAGTAGTGAATGGTACCGGTGATGGCCCGACAGCTTCCCAGCTTGTTACGATCGATACGACTTCTCCACTGGCTCCTACCGTTGAGATCACCGAAGATGCAAACAATGACGGCTATCTCAATGCCGATGAGCTGGACGGCGATATAGATGTGAGAATAACCCTTCCATCAGGCACAGTGGCGGGAGATACCGTCAATGTAACCGACGGTACAACCCCTCAATCATTCGTGCTGACAGCAACCGATATCAGCAACGGTTATATAGATACCTCGTTTGCATCTCCGGGTGATGGCAACACGATCACAGTCACCGCAACTGTGACTGATATCGCAGGTAATACGGGACCGGACGGAAGCGACAGTGCAATTATCGAGACTACAGCACCGGCAATAGTAAACGTAACCGCCAATGTATCCGAAGAAGGTCTGCCGGGTGCAGCATCGGATACGACCGGTACCCCTACGGATACCACGAATGCAGCAACGGTTTCAGGTACGATCTCTATCAGCGATGCGTCCGGTATCGCTTCTGTGGCTGTGAGCGGGCCGGACGGTATGACTTCGGGAGGAGTGGCTGTCACATGGAGTGGCAGTTTTGTCGGAGATACCTATACTCTTACCGGTATGGCAGGAGCGACTACTGTCGCCACACTGACACTGGATACCGCGGGTGCCTATACCTTTGAGCTGCTGGAGCCGTTTGACCATCCGGTGGCAGATGTAGAGGATATACTGGCTCTTGGCTTCAGCGTGACAGCGACAGATATACACGGTAATGTAAGTAGTCCCGGTACCCTGACGATCAATGTCGAAGATGATATGCCACTGGCAGCGTCAGAGAAGACGTTTGTCATGGAGACACAACCCGATACAGCTGAAGGATCACTAGTAGTTAGCTTCGGTGCTGACGGAGGGTATGTATCGGAGATCTCTTATGATGGCGCAACATACACTTATGATATTGATGCTGACACTGTCACCCCAAGCGGCAGTTCCACATTGGTAGAGAGCTGGAGCTTTAATGCCGACAACGATGAGCTGACGATCAACACAACCCTCGGTGAAACTTTTGTCGTGGATATGCATACCGGTGAATACAGCTACGCTGCCCTGGGAGCAGATGTACAGGTAGGGCCTGAGGTCAACGTCAACCCCTCTGCAAGCCTGCTTGGGATCGCCAATGCAGAAGCACTGGGCCTCATCGATATCGGTATCAACCAGATGTTTACAGCCGTGGATGCCAATAATGATATCGAAGAGGTGGTAGTGAGGGCTGACAGTCTGATAAGTCTTGGGCTGGGAATTTACTATAATCTTGCATGGTCTGCGGATATGGCAGCTGAGTTTGGCCTCAATGTCGTAGAGACGAATAATATACTTAATCTCATATTGGTCACTACGCAGAGCTACTCGCAGTTGACGATCACATCCATAGATGGCGGCCCGATCGACAACCTCCAGCTCAATGAGTTCCTGGCGACCGTTCATGTGGATCAGACAGGACTGGACCTTCTGTCACTCGGCCTCTTGCCGGAGCTATCCATCACAGCGACCGATTCGCTGGGAAACACTGACACAGATACCGAACAGGATGTGCTTGGTCTCAGCCTGCTTGCCCCTGACAGCAACCCGGCCAATATTACCGAAGGGACCAGTGGAGCTAACACTCTCAATGGTACTACCGAAGATGACCGTATCTATGGATATGGCGGCAATGACACCCTTAGCGGCGGCGAAGGCAATGACCTGCTGCGTGGCGGCTCAGGCGATGATACCATCAATGGCGGTTCGGGCAATGATATCATTATAGGCGGCAAAGGCAATGATACCCTGAGCGGCGGAAGCGGCAATGACACCTTTATATGGGAAGAGGGAGACGAAGGTTCTGTGGGCTCTCCGGCTACGGATACGATCACCGATTTCAACAAACAACCGGTAAGCGGTGGCGGGGGTATCGTAGATCTTAGAGGCCTGCTGCAAGGTGAAGCCGGAAGAGGAAATACAGCCGGCAACCTGACGGATTATATGCACTTTGAGATCTCGGGTTCAGATACCATACTCTATATCAGCACTACCGGCGGATTCTCTGGCGGCTTTGCTATGGGAGCAGTAGATCAGCAGATTACCTTTACAGGCGTGGATCTCATAGGAGACTTCACGACTGATGAAGAGGTGATCGCTCAGCTGCTTGCAAACGGCAACCTGATCGTCGATCAGGAGACTACAGCCACCGATCAACTTGATGGTATTTCGACATTTGATGCAGTGATCACCGACAATGACGGTGATACGGCTTCTACTTCTGTCAGTTTCGACACCAGAGATCCTGCAGCTCCGATCCCCGGCAATGTGGCACCGGTGGTCCAGGATGATGCGACAGCCCTTCTGGGTCTTGTAGGGCTCAATCTGCTTGATATCATTGACCTGGAAGCACAGGCATTTGCCGCGGCTGATGCTGATGGCAACCTCCGTTCGGTAGTGATCGAATATGTCGGAACAGTGGATGTCTCCCTTGAAGATCCGGTATTCACCGCTTCCCAGAAACTGGCAGAGGAGCTGGGACTCACATTTACGGTAGTGAGCACTACAGGTGTACTTGGAGCTGTCGCTCCGACCTCTACCATTACCATCACTGCGCTCGATGGCGGCAATATCGACAACCAGGCAGTCAATGAGCTGCTTGCCACGGTCCGCCTTGCGTCAACGGCTGATCTGCTGGGACTTGTTGATACGCTTACTTTGGATGTCACGGTACTGGGCTCTTTCGATATTATTGCTACAGACAGCGAAGGGCTTACGGCCACAGAGAGCGTAACCACACTGGCAAACGCAAATGTCCTTGAAGGGCTTTTGGGTGAGGAGGGCAGCCCTGATATCATCGAGGGAACCTCTGAGAATGATACGCTGACCAGCAGTGCCGAAGGGACTTCGGATGAGCGTCTCTATGGCCATGAAGGTGACGATACCATCAATGGGGGTGATGGAAATGACCTGATCCGCGGCGGTGCGGGCAATGACACCCTCAGTGGTGGTGATGGCAATGATATACTGATCGACGGCAACGGTGCTGATACCTTCAGCGGCGGTGCCGGTGATGACTGGATCGTGATATCCGATACCATGTCGTTTGTCTCCATTGACGGAGGGGCAGACACAGATACGCTTTTCCTTTCCGGCAGTGGCATGACACTCGACCTCTCCGGAATCAGCGGCATTACCATAACCAGTATCGAAAAGATCGATCTAGCGGGTACCGGGGACAATGCGCTTATACTAAGCTACAGCGATCTGCTTGCACTGAGCGAAAGCAGTGATCTTCTTTATGTCACAGGCGATGAGGGTGATGCGGTGACGCTCTCTGAAGAAGCACTGGTAGGAACCCAGACCATAGGAACGATCACTTATAATACCTACGATATCGGCGGAACAGGGGATGCGGATATCTGGGTGCAGCAGGGTGTTATGGTGCTGTAGCATCCCCCCGATAAAGGGGAGGGGTTTCTCCCTCGTCCCCAAGCTTCAGGGAGTCTAGTAGAACTGCTGTTTTCCCACACTTATCTTTTTTGATTTTTACACTCTCTCCCGGATGGAACGAGGGGTTTTTGCTCTTTTGAATGGTTTGAACAAGAGCAGTAGTTTTGGTAAAAGTATCAGATCTGATATAAGGGCAGCGACCATGACCACCATAGTAAGCAGTCCAAAATAGATGGTCGGGATCAAATTTGAAAGCGTTAGAATGGAAAAACCTATCACGATAACAAGCGTGGTGAAGTACATGGCATTTCCTATACTGTTGTTGGCTCTGTGCATGCTGAAGTAGTAAAGATTGTCTTTTGCAAATTCCACTTCAAACCGGTGAATATAGTGTATCGTGTCATCTATGCCTATACCCATAGCGATCGCAGCGATCGTGATCGTCATAATATCAAGTGGAATATCTAGCCATCCCATAAATCCAAAGACCATACCAATAGGGATAATATTGACAATTAAAGCAATAAATGTCAGTTTAAGAGACCTGAAAAGAACAAGGAACATAAGGAAGACGATGAGCAGTACAAGACCGAGCATTTTGATCTGTGAATCGAACAGGGACTGTAGCATATTGTTGTAAAGTACCATAAGATTTGACAGCTGCACAGTTGCGATATCAGGGTCTATGATATGCGTGAGGTCATCTTTTATTTTTTTCAGCAATGCATCTCTGCGCAACGCTTCATTTGAATCGACAATTCGTGTAGCAAACCTTAGCTGGTTATGTTCAATATTCACATAGGGCAAAAGTATAATATCTCTATATTTTTGAGGGAGTTCCTTGTAGAGGATAGCGAGGTCTATACTGTCCAGACTTTTGTTCTCATTCAGTACCTTCCCTGTATCAAGAAGCGTGGCAAATGATTGTACCTCACCTATCTCTTCCAGGTCTGTTAAATAGTCATGGACTCTCTTTATGATCGTGATCTTTTCATCGGTAAACCAGTATTGGTCTTCGTTTTCTGCAGTATTAAATTCATCTTCAAACGACTCTTCATCTTCTTCTGTTTCCATGACAGGCGCTGCAGGGGGTTTTTTGTCTGCAAAAGTGATGATCACATCTAAAGGAGTTGTGCCTCCCAACTCCTGGTCTATGATCTTCATCCCTTTATAGATCTCTGTATCTTTTTTGAAATAGTTGATAAAGCTGTTTTCCACAATAAGCTGTGAAGCTCCTGTAACGCTAAATATAATAGAAAGAAAGGAGATGATAAAAATAGCTTTTTTATCATGCAATACAATTCTGGCAGTCAGAGAAGGGATAAAAGAGATGGACTTCTTTTTCTTCAGAGGAGGTGTTTTTTTGAGCAGCATAAGCACAGCAGGAAAAATAATGAACGCAATGACAAGCGACATTGAGATCCCTGCACTCATCATCCACCCGAGATTGATCACGGGATGGATATGGGAAAAAAGCAGTGAAGAAAATCCTGCAATGGTAGTGATAATGGCAAAGAAAGTGGGTGTCGCTTTTGAAAGAATAGTGAGTAAAATGAGTCTTCTGGATGAAGCATGCGGATAGTAGGTTAAAAGTTCTTCATATCTTACAATAAGGTGTAAAACGATCGAAATGGTGATAATAAGCTGTAAGGCAATAAAGTTTGAAGAGATGACAGTGATCTCCCAGCCAAAAAATCCCAAACTGCTTGTGATGGCAATGACGGATAGCGTACAGATAAGAATAGGCAGCATCACCCATCTCGGTTTTTTGAAAACAATACCCAAAATAAGAACGATAAGGAGTATAAGTATACTTCCGTAGATGAGCAGATCATTTTTAACAAATGTGACAATATCATTTGAGATCATCTGAACTCCGCCTAAAAAGAACGTAGCATCGTCTTGATATTCGGAGATAAGAGAGCGGATTGCTTCAATGTTCTGATTCTCAAGAATACGTTGTGCATCCCTGTAGTCTTTAAATATTATAGTGACATCGCGAAGGGCCTGTTTTTCTTCTTTTGTAAGAGAAGAGGTTTTTTGCTTCTCAAGTAAAAGATTTCTCTTTTCTAAAAGTGTGAAATATTCCGGGTCCTGATGCAGATGAATGATGATGGAAGATATCGTAAACTCTTTATTGACAAGGCTGTCCTTATACAAAGGGCTGCTTAGGAACTCTTTTTTCGCCATAGAGAGATTGATATCCGGGGTTTTCAGTGTTCTTGTTTCTTTGATCAGCTCATCCATTTCTCTTACGGGTGAAAAAAAGAGTGGCACATTGATAAGCGAATCTACCGATTCAACGCCCGGTAATTTTTCCAGATCGCTGCTGATACGGGTTAATGTTTCAAGACTCTCTTCTGAAAGCAGATCGTCATTAGGTTTATAGGCAAGTACAAGAATATCGTTGGCATGAAACCGTTTTGCCACCGTTCTGGTAAATGCGAGATCTTTATCGTCTTTCAGCAGAAGCGTCTCTGCAGAAGCATCTATCTCCAGCTTAACGACATTGGTACCGAAAAGAAGTATGCTGCTGATCACTACAATCAAAACAGATAAAGGATATTTCAGTATCAGGTTTTGATAAATTTTATATAACATAGGTCAACTTCGTATGCGTCGTCATGAGAAGATTTTTTGTCTTTGGAATCACTTAAAGTGATTCTAAAAGCTGTTTGAACGACTTTGTGCTCAAAAACTCTGAAAACTGTTTTCTATAGGTTTGGATGATACTCACACCCACTAACTCCACATCATAAATATACCACTGATTCGTCTGTTTTTTCTTGTAAAACAGATAAATGACCTTATAGGTATCGTCAAGACCTATGACTTGGGTTTCCAGTGTAATTCTGTTAGATCTGGCTTTTTTTAACTCTTTGATAATCACTTTCTGATTGTTATAGAGTCTTAATTTGTCCAGATACGAGTGTTTTATTTTTCGTTCAAAAGCGTTCAAAAACTGTGCTTTTTCATTGTTTGTAAGTGAGGTCCATCTATTGCCCAGGCTTATTTGGGCCATGGTATTGTAGTCAAAGACATCATCTATCACCCGAACACTTTTTTGCTCTTTCCGGGATTGTGATAATGTTTTATCTTTTAGTATGCTCAGAACCTCTCTTATTTTGCTATCCATCACTTTTTGTATGTTTTGCTCTTCTATGGCGTAGATAGATACCACTGACAGAAGCCATAGTAAAATGATTTTTTTAAACATCGTTATCTCCCTCTTTTGATCTATTCTGCTATTTCAGAATTTCGTTTCTGTTCATACGTGTCTCTAAGGAATGGATAGAGATCTATTGCATCTTTTTTAAGACTTTCATACTCTCCTAAATGCAGAGAAGTCGTATTGATAAAATCAACAGTAAAAATGCCGATCGTATGATCTATATGATTGGGTATTTTATATTTTTCCAGATTTTCTATATAGACAATAGGTGAGATATATGCATCCGCCGTGAGTCCCAGCAGATCCCGTACATTTGATGGGCCGAAGAATGGTAAAACAATATGGAACCCGGAACCTACACCGTAGTAACCAAGGGTTTGTCCAAAATCTTCATCATGGGCCGATATATTCATATGATTTTTGGCAGGATCCATAAGCCCTCCCAGCCCTATGGTGGAATTGACAATAAATCTTTTTAACTCATCCGAACTGTTTTTAAATTTGAGCTGGAGGAGGTTGTTGGCAAAACGAATAGGAAATTGTATGTTATCAACGGCATTGGATACACCTATGCGTGCAGGCTGAGGTACTATAGAGGCATACGCTTCAGCGACAGGATTGATGAGATAGATCATGACTTTATCATTAAAAGAGGTCATTACTCTATTGTAGCCGCTCAATGGATCAATAGCATTGTGTGTTTCCTCTCTTGAAAACTCCTCTTCAAACCCTTCTGCCTTGGCTTCAGAGATTTGGTTGTCATTGATGTCACTTTGCAGAGCAGCTGAAGCAGGCGCTTCTGTTTTGAGCTGCTGATGATTTGCGTCCGGAGTAGCTTCTTTGGTGGCACATCCCTGAAGTGTTAAAAGCGTAATAATCATGAAAAAATATAAAAGCTTCATTTAAGGTTTCCTGGCAATATTTGGTTAGTCATACTCTGATATCGTACACATTGTGTGGAATATCTGTATCTCTTTAACCGATGGTTGCTAAACGTCTTTAAATTATAACTATATATAGCACAATAAGAAATAAATAATGAAAGCAGTACGGATAAAAGAGGTTAAAAGACCTGGGAAAGCGGGTGGGCTTTAGGGCGATGCGGATACTATTGGTTGTTTTCTCTATCTTTTCCCGCTAAGGCAGATTATTCCACCAGCGCCTCTTTGATCTTCTCCGCTACCTTCTCGGATCTGCTTCCCAGCACGATCTGTATCGTCTGACTGTCGGGGCGGATCACCCCTTTGGCGCCCAATGCGGTAAACGCTTCATCTTTTAGCTGACTGCTGTCATTGACGCGCATGCGGAGCCTGGTGATACAGGCATCGGTATCGAGGATATTTTCTGTTCCTCCAAGTGCAAGGATAAATGCTTGTGCTTCCTCATCGCTTTGCAGACTTTTTTCACCCTGTGCCTCTTCAAAGATCCGCAGTTTCAGCAGCTTGATGGTGTAGTAGCTGGCGAGGAAATAGATCGCAGCAAATACCGCACCCAGAGGAAGCAGCAGCAGCGGGTTGGTCGCCAGCTTGTAGTTGATGATATAGTCGATGAAGCCTGCGGAGAAACCGAACCCTGCATGGATATCCAGCATCTGTGCTGCTGAGAGTGCCAGCCCTGTGAGCAGTGCATGGAGCAAAAAAAGCACGGGAGCGACAAACAAAAAGAGAAACTCCAGAGGTTCGGTGATCCCTGTCAGGAACGAGGTGAAAGCCACGCCGGCAAGGATCGCCCCAGCTTTCTTGCGGTAGGAGTTTGGGGTATTGAGGTAGATCGCCAGTGCCATAGCAGGCAGTCCGAACATCATCACGATATAGAACCCCGCCATATAGATACCCGCGCCCTTGTCCCCTGCAAAGAAGCGGTGAAGGTCCCCGTTGGCGACGACTTCGACCCCGTCTTTAACGTAGCTGTACTCCCCCAGCTGGAACCAGAAGACCGAGTTGAGGATATGGTGCAGTCCAAGCGGGATAAGCGCACGGTTGAGCGTCCCGTAGATAAAGGTCCCTGTCTCTCCCAGTCCGATGATAAGGTTGGAAAAGCTGTCGATCGCCCCCTGGGCATAATGCCAGAAATACCCCGCCAGTATACCCACGCCGATCGCAGCGATCGCGGTGATGATCGGCACAAAGCGTTTGCCTCCGAAGAAGCCAAGAAACTCCGGAAGCCTGATCGCATGATAGCGGTTGTAGAGGGTGCCGGCAAGCACCCCGATGATGATCCCGACAAAGACCCCCATATTGACATTCTCATCGATCGTGCCGTAGACCGCTTTGGCTATAAGCACACCGATGGCGCCGGAGAGCGCAGCGGCACCGTCGTTGTTCTTTGCCAGTCCGTAGGCGATTCCTATACCAAAGAGCAGGTCAAGGTGCGAGAAGACCGCTTCGCCCGCACTCTTCATGATGGCTGCGATCTCTCCGTCGAAGATATCCCCAAAGCCCAGGCGCAACAAAAGCGCTGCTACCGGTAGTACAGCGATAGGCGTCATCAGGGCCTTACCGATCTTTTGGAGTAAACTAAACATGTCTGACCTTATCCTTGATCTGTGCGATACGCTTGCTCGAGAGAGAAAGCGTCCGGATACCGGTTTCAAGAAGCTGGGGGATCGCTCTTGTATCTCCTGCCAGCTCACCGCAGATGCTGACAGGCCTGGTCGACTCTCCCATCACATGCCTGATGGCATCAAAAAGTATCGGGGAAGCGGGATCTGTCTTGAGGATAGGGTGGGTGCGCTCAATGGCAAAAAGATACTGCGCCAGGTCGTTGGTGCCGATAGAGTAGAAATCTACAATTTCGTTGAAGCGGCGCAGGGCAAAGAGTACAGAGGGAACTTCGATCATCATACCAAAACGTATATTGTCAATAGGGATATCTTTTTCAAAGGCGATATTGAGAGCAAAACTTTTGGCTTCGCTGAACTCTTCGGGCGTGCTGATCATCGGGAACATCACTTTGATCGGCCTGTTCTTCGCGGCAAGGAAGATCGCCTCAAACTGCTCTTCAAGCAGTTTAGGCTCGGTTTTCAGCAGCCTGATACCGCGAATACCCAGAAAGGGGTTTTGCTCTTTTGGGATATCGATATAGGGGAGTGCTTTGTCCCCGCCCACATCGAGTGTACGTACCGTGACATCCTCAAAAAGATCAAAGATCTCACGATAGGCTTTGACCTGATCCCTGATGATGGGTTTATGTTCCTTGAAAAGAAACTCAGAGCGCAGCAGACCGATACCCTCCGCTCCCTCTTCTTTCGCTTCCCTGGCTGAGGCCAGATCGGAGACATTGGCAAAGACATTGATCTTTTCTCCCTTTTGGGTGAGAGCGGGCTTGAAACGGTTTTGATGGATCTCAAACTGAAATTTATCGTCCGCATTTTGGCGCTTAAAGGCGAGTATCAGATCTTCCGGTGAAGGTTTGAGTACGATCACGCCGCTGTAGGCATCCAGGATCACTTTTTCTTCTTCCCTGTTCAAGGGGGTATCCAGTAAAAGAGAAGGGATACCCGAAGCACGCAGAAGGATCGCAGTATGCGAGGTCAAAGAACTGTTTGCAAGCACAACGCCAAGCACTGTACTGTTTTCCAGGATTTTGATCTGGCTGGGAAGGAGGTCATCAGCGCTCAAAATAAACGGGGTTCTGGGCAGTGAAACCTCATAGTCATACCCCATCTGTTTTTTGATCCGGTAAAGCAGGTCATTGAGATCTGCGATCTTTGTCGCATGCCGGCCATGTTTGAGCCCCTCTTTCTCTGCTTCGATGCGCGTGATGAAATCTTCAAGCGTATCGATCCCCTCAGCAAGCGAAAGAAGCAGGGCTTTTTGTGCAAGATAGATATGCGCATCCGCATCTTTTTTAGAATGGGCATAGAGCCTTTCCAACTCATCGGCACTCTCTTTGAGCGCTTCTTCAAAGGAACACAGCGATGCATGCGCTACTTCCCGGACAGTGAAACGATGCAGGCTTCCTACCGCTATCCCCTCACTGATGATCTCACCGGAGCGTGTAGGACTCTGGTAGGAGGTGTTCTGCTTTTCTATCTGTTTGGGATCGCTCTCGGATCGCATAAGGATGGAAAAGGTATGCCCGAGTATCTCAATCGCTTTTTTCGCATCCTTCCCGTGGGCAATCAGCGTAAAGGTGTCATCCCTGTCAAGGTTGAGAGAGAGGATCGCATTGACCGCTTTGGCATTGACTCTTTTCTGGGCAAACTCGATATGGATATCGCAGAGAAACTGTTTGGCTTCGGTGGCAAATTTCGCTGCAGGCCTGAGGTGGAACCCATTGATCGAGGTCACAGTGAGTGTGCTTGTGAGGGGTTTGTAAAAAAGTCTTCTTAACGGCTTCATCGGATACTTTTAAAATGGATTTTTCAAAGTATACCAAAATCTTCGCCTCTGCATTTATTTTCTCCAAAGCGTATCCTCAACGAAAAAATGAAAATATTTGCTATACTCTTACTATATAACCATAGTAATAAATGAGGAATTTTATTGAAATATCTAATAGAGTTTATAGAAGCCGAGGATGTGGCGGCAGCATCAGTATTTGAACATCTGAAATGTACCGCAGAAGAGGCGCAGCTGATCCAGTATATCTGTCAGAGATATGTGAAGGGTCTTGAGGAGGTTCCGGTCATCGAGATGCTGCAAGAGAACTTCTCCGAAGAGGAGTATGCCTATCTCAGGGAACTCAAACTGGTAAAAAATCTGCTTGATCTGGGATGGATCATACAGGCGAGTTTCGGCCAGGTCAAAGCGCACGACGCATCAACGCTGGAGCTGCTGAACACCTCGGTCACGCCGAGTATCTCGCTGCTGAAACTCCTCGAGGAGGGTTCACTGGAGATCTATCTGCCCGATATCAAGCCCTATACAGACCACCTGGAGTATCTGCAGGACCAGTTCGATATGGTCACCCTGCTGCATAAGATCGCTACCTACAAACAGGGGTTTGCGGATAACTCGCTCAGTATCGGACGGCTCAAAAACAAACTGAACCTGCTTACGACCCGTATTGAGGAGCGGGTGAAACTGACAGAGACACCGATTGTCGTGGAGGAGTTTTTCAAAGAGAAGGATCTGGATGAAAAAGAGCAGCGTATCTTCCTTGCCCTGCTCAAGGAGGAGTACAGCGGCGGTGAAGGGCAGTTCAGGGATATGAATACGCTCATTGAGCTGATCAGCTTTGATGAGTATGAGAAGATCAAAAACCGTTCCCTGCTCGAAGACGGTGCGAAACTTATCACTGAAGAGATCATCGACTATGAAGAGATACTCAATATGTTCGGAGGTGTCAGCCGTTCATTCTATCTGCAGGAGGAGGTGATGCAGCGTATCATCCACCCGAGCAAGAAGAAGAAGGTCACCAAGCTCAAACTCGATGCACTGGTGCAGGAGCAGGAGCTCTTTGAGTATCTCAAGCCGACCACGACGCTGGATGATGTGGTGCTGCACCCCAAAACCAGGGAGACGCTGGACAATCTGATCAAACAGGTGGACAAAGAGGTCTTCAGAAAACTCAAAGAGTGGGGGATCAAGGACAAGCGCAAGGGGATCGATGCGCGCATCATCTTTTACGGCAGTGCGGGAACGGGCAAAACGATGACGGCAATGAGCCTTGCGAAGACACTCAAGCGCCCGATCCTCTCCTTTGACTGTTCGAAGATCCTCTCGATGTATGTGGGGGAGAGCGAAAAGAATGTACGACGCATTTTTGACGAGTTCAAGGAGTTGAGCCACAAAGCAAAAGTGGAGCCGATCCTTCTGCTCAATGAAGCCGACCAGTTTTTAAGCAGCAGGACCGAGGGTTCGGGCAGCAGCGCGGATAAAATGCACAACCAGATGCAGAATATCTTTCTGGAGCAGATCGAGCGTTTCGAAGGGATACTGATCGCCACGACAAACCTGCTGGGCAATATCGACAAAGCCTTCTCCCGGCGATTCAACTACAAGATCGAATTTAAAAAACCGGGAAAAAGACAGCGTTTGAGGCTCTGGCAGTTCATGCTCCCCGAGAATGCGGACTATACAGAGGATTTCGATGTGCAAAATCTGGCAAACTATGAATTGACAGGCGGACAGATCAACCTGATCATCAAAAACACCGCCTATAAAGTCGCTGTCAGGGAGGAGAGTATCTTCAGCAGCCAGGACTTCCTCGAGGAGATCGAAAAAGAGCTCGGCAGCAGTTTCGATGGCAGCAAGAGCATGGGGTTCAAGGTCTAAAGGCCTCTGTACTACCTGCTCCCTTTTTCCGGTATAGCGTGTAGGTCGGGGTGTCCCCACCCCGACACTATTGATGATCTCGTAGGGTACGTAACCACGTACCGTCATAGCAGTTTTTACTGCCTGATAATCTCCGCTCCGGCACTTTTGAGCGCCTGGATGCCGCCTTTGACATTGACCGGGGTAAATCCGTGCTTCTCCAGGATGCGTGAAGCGGCGACGCTTCTGTTGCCGCTTTCGCAGTAGACAAGGATCTTTGTATTTTTTTTCTCTGTGAGCGTATCGATCCGGCTGTCGAGCTGCTGCAGCGGGATCAGTGTCGCACCTTCAAGATGTCCCTCTTTGTATTCGGGAAGGGTTCTGACATCCAGGAGCGTGACATTGTCATCACTCTCTATCATCACAACGGCTGTTTGGGCATCGACAGAGACGAAATTGGCAAGTATCCACCCCTTGGAGTAGGCGAACCAGAAGATGAGACCGGCCAGTGCGGCCCAGTAGAGCATATCGGTAAGTTTTTTATCATTTTTCATCAGGTTGACCATTTTTTTTGTTATCTTATCATACATTCTCTATTTTACGTAATAAGAAGTTTAATTATATATTTTACTTATGAGATATTTTTGTTTCACTTAGTTACAGC
>DSDW01000166.1 GCA_011048515.1 Campylobacterota bacterium
GTATAGTTACCGTAAAGAGGCAGTGATAAAATCGACTTCTGACAGTATGAAACTTCTTTATCAGGTTTCTAATGATCTTGATCTTTTTACCGGTGAACACTATGACGCTTTTATCTCATTAAAAGGCTTTGAGACGCATGGTATTGAGTTTTCAAGTACCTATCCACTGTACAGTGATGGAATCTTTGATATACAGATAGGATATGGTATTGAACTTATGATAGGTACGGAAGGACAAAACGGGTATGTCACCGGTTATGCATCTGCCGTAAGCAGAACAGAGTATGATTTTAACTTGAATTCGCGTTATTACTATACACAGAACTATCTGTATGACTATGATGTGGATTATACTTCTGCATATGGTTTCAGTACACAGCTGGCAATGTTGCTTACCTATGATAATGTTGCATTAAGAATCATAGGGAATGATCTGTTAGGGAAACTCTATTGGAAGAATATACCTTACAGTGAAGTTAATCTCGTGTCAGAAAACAAAAGTTACGATGAAAATGGATATGCAGAGTATTCCCCTGCAATTTCAGGGCTTGAAAGTAAACGAAGCTATATTCAAAGGCTGATGTCCAAATGGCGTTTTGATGCTTCGTATGAGATAGATGAAGATTTTGTCCAGGTGGGATTTGATTATATTGAAGATATGACTTTGCCTTATATTTCATACAGACATAAGATCAACAATAGTTTAATGGCAAAGCTGAGTTATGAGCATTTTTTTGGAATGTTTGGTCTGGATCTGATGTATGAACACTATAGGATCGAGATCTGTACAAATGGATTTATTGACCCCTCCGCTGCAAAAGTCAGTTTTGGATATTTGTACCGATACTAAATACTAAGATTTTACACTTACTTATGTACCCTCTTAGCATGAAGCAGTGAAAGCTGTATCAGATCATATTTTAATTATTTAAAACCCTTACCCGCCGATCATCTCCAGTACCTTTCCTACCATCAGACCGCCGAATGTTCCGAGGATATACCCCATCATTGCCATCAAGATACCGATGGGGATGAGGGCTTTGGAGTAGGCTGAGGCGAGTATGGGTGCTGAAGCTACGCCTCCGATGTTTGCCAGGGAGGCTATACCGACACTGAAGAGGTCCAGCCTGAAAAGTCTGGCGAAGAGCACCATGACGAGGGCATGGACTGTTATGATGATAAACCCTGCCATGATATAGAGCGGTGCTTCGGCAAGTTCGGCGAAGTTTGCCCGACTGGCGATCAGTGCTACAAGGAGATAGAGCATCATATTGCCCAGTCTCATGGAGCCAGGCATCCGTGCAAGCGGTGTCATCGCCACTCCTATACCTGCAAGTGTAGCGATGATCACGACCCAGGTGGTCTGTGTAAGAAAATCTGTTGTGGGGAGCAGGGCAGCCAGCCACTGTGCAGTGACCGAGATAAGCCCGGCAGCACTTAGCAGGGTAAAGAGAGAGAGCGGAGTGCTTTTTTGCTCCTGCTGCTTGAGGGCGAGTTTTTCTCCCACTTCGTCGATCACCGAGGTATCGGACTTCGTCCAGCGGTTGAACTTTCCTGCAAAGGGTACGAGAGCAAGCAGTATCATCACCCATATCGCATAGTCGATCGAGTCGATCAGCAGGGCATACCCCATTTTGCTGTCAGGTACATTCAGCGCCCCCTGTATCGCCACCATATTGCCCGTGCCACCCATCCATGAACCGCTCAGTGCGGCAAAAGCCCTCCAGGAGTCCGGCTCGAAATAGGTATGAAGCAGTGCGAACATCACGATAAATCCGATAGCGATACTGACAGAGGCCAGCAGGAAGGTAAGGATCATCTTTTTTCCGAGTTTGGCGATGTGGCGGATGTCTGCGGAAAGGAGCAGCAGAAAGATCATGGCCGGAAGCAGATTGGCTTTGAGTGCGGCATAGGTGGCGGTGATCTCGGGTGTCTTTTGCCATACCCCAAAGGTAGAGAAAAGCATCACTGTAAAGTAGAGGATCACGATAGAGGGAAGATACGCAAAAAGCCTTGCCTGTGTCTTTTTCTCTGCCAGAACAATAGCCGATGCGATAAGCACCAGAAGAACGATATACGCTAAACCACTCTCTATCACTGTTTTCCTTTTCCTGTTTGGAGCTATTATAGCGTGTGTCGTGTTATTTAAAAAAGATTAACCTAACTTTTTTATAATTTATTAAATCACAGTAAGGAGTATCAGATGTTCAAAAATAAAATCATTTTCCTGCTAGTACCGCTGTTTGGTGCGCTTACTTTACAGGCCAAAGACCCTTTCTTTGACGATCCGTTCGGTGATGATCTCTTTAAAGAGATGTATGAGATGCAAAAAGAGATGGACAGGGTATTTGAGCGTATGCATCAAAGAATGCAGATGCGTTCGCAGCAGCTCAATCAGCCCAATATGCAGTTTCATATCCCTTCGCTTAACCCCTCTCAGGAGAGTATCTTCATAGATAAGGGTACGTACTATCTCTATAATACGGGGATAGAGGCCAACAAGGAGAATGAGATCAACCTCTCAGTCCAGGATGGTATCCTTACCTTTAAGGCCAAGGTGACACAGATTTCAAAAACACAACAGCAGGGGATGTCGGCACAACAAAGCTATACTTCAGTGATGCAGCGCTCACAATCACTTCCCGAAGATGCGGATGCACAGAGTGTGAAGATGGAAGAAGAGAACGGGATGATCGTGGTAACGGTCCGTAAGAAAAAGTCATCGCCAAAAACAACATCTTCGCCTCAAGAGGTACCCCAAAAACCGGTAGAAGAGAAGAGGGCAGCTGATCCGGAAAAGCCTGCACTGATGCCTTCACACAAACCGGAAGAGAAGAACAAAACCTATCAGAAAGTGCCCCATTCGGTGACGGAAGCCTGATGCTTCCGGGCAGTTTTTGCTGTGAAACCCTCTAGAATGAATCAGAGGAGTCAAGCGATAGAAGCCCCATCCCCAAGGCTCTGATATCAGAAGTCTTATGAAAATGATATGTTTTATATTTTTTAGTATCAGGTTCAAGAAGGATAACTGTTTTATCCAGATTTCTCAGATTTGACTGTGTCTGATTATAGATGAGCAGCCTCATGGATTTTTCAAACATCTCCAGAACATTATTGGTTTTGAAAAAATTATCGGGAAGGTGATGATTGAATGAGTTTTTTCCCAGCACATCGACAGCCAGGATCGTCTCATAGCTTGCTTCATTGATCCCAAGGTTTTCGCATAAGAATCCGTCGGCATAAGCAACATTGCCTATCATATGCTCATCAAATATCCCGGGTATCGCCATGGTGCAGAGCAGCGCATCTTTTATCAACAGATCATCACTGCTATCAAAGACTTTTTTGTCGCCGGTATGAAGATTGGTGGCGATCAGTTTGAGGGGTATCTGTGTATCACACATCTTCTTCTCTCCGAAGATATTGGTAAAGATCCGTGCGATCTTGTGGTTGGAGACGACCGCATTTCCGCTCCATGAGAATGTGACCCAATTGAGAAGCCCGGAAAAATTGCGTATATGGGCATAGATCTCTTCTTCTTTCAGCCCTATGGCAGCGCATGCACCGATGATCCCTCCCATACTTGTACCGATAATCTCCTGAGGCTTGATCTTTTTTGACTCCAGGTCGTGCAGTACTCCCAGATGTGCGATACCCAGTGCCCCGCCGCCGGCAAGCACTAAACTAAAAGGGGTATCCAGAAGGCTTTCTCTCATCGTCTTATGCCTGGTTCTCCCAACTTTCAATCTCTCTTATCTGTTGGCCAAGTGCTCTGACCTGTGCTGCCAGTTTTTCTCTTTTGGCTGTGATCAACCCTTTTTCAAAATCATCCTGGGCAAATTCAAGATCATTCTGATAGCTTTTATACTCTCTGAGAAGCGCTGCTTTCTGTGCAATGAATGTCTCTTTTTGTGCGATAAGTTCCAGTTGCTCTTTAGTAAAAGATATCTGCAAATTCTACTCCTTCTTATTTTTTTCGGCGGCTTCGATAGCTGCTGTATTTTGATGAAACATATCCGCCTTTACTGCCTTTGCTGTGACACTCGTCACAAATGGAAAAACGATAAGAGAAGTCTAGCACTTTTCCGCATTTTCTACAAGTTTTAGTGAAGCTTCCCTTTTGCAGGGATTTCTCTATGAACTGGTTGAGCCTTGCTCTGGCATCGACCGCTTTTTGCGTATCTTCGAAGAGGTCCGGGAACTTGAAGCTCAGCCACAGATAGAGCGATATCTCACGGACACGGTCCTCTGCATTGAGCAGCATATCATTGGTCTGCGCAAAGGCAGGTAGGTCCCGCGGCGGGATATAGAGCACTTTTTTGCCTGCTTCGATCTGCCGGATATAGCGGTGAAAGACCGATTCTATATAAGGCGACGAGATACTTGCAGGAGCACAGGAGAGGTAGTAGCGTGTTTTGAGGTCCAGCTCGTACTCGCTGACAATGGCTGCGATCTCCAGCATTGAATCGATATTGGCAGCGACAAACGGTCCTTCAAACTCCATATTGTCTGCAAAAAAGCCCAGGATCTCAAGGATATTTTCCGTCTCCAGTATCTCACCGATCAAAAGGACATGCTCCAGGCTTGCCATGACAGTAAACGGGAGTTTCAGATCGGGCAGGGGAGCGTGAAATGCCTCTTCTATCGTATAGAGAATCGACTCATCGAGTGCTCCCACATACCCTTTCTCTTCGATGCCGTAGCGGCCTGCACGTCCGGAAATCTGTTTGACCTCCGTTGGCATCAGCTCCCGCCTTCTCAGTCCGTCGAACTTGTTGTCTTTGGCAAAGAGGATCGTTTTGATAGGGAGGTTAAGCCCCATTGAGATCGCATCGGTTGCAACCAGGATATCGCTTTCCCCCTCTCTGAAACGTCTTGCCTCTTCGCGTCTGACTTCCGGTGAAAGGTTTCCGTATACCACAGAGACACGGTAGCGTTCACTGAGCCTCTGCTTGAGTGCGAGTACCTCTTTGCGTGAGAAGGCAACAATGGCGGTTTTGGGTTCGATCTGCTTGATGGAAGTAGGTTGTTTCATGACCTCCAGCTCATTTTTGCGTTCAAAATGTTTAACAACCAGCTCTTCTCCCAGGTATTCGCATATCTCTGTCACTGCTTCGAGTGCATCGGAAGAACCGGTAAGGATCACGGTTTTGGCAGGGGCGCCGATGAGGGCATTGGCCCATGCCCATCCGCGGTCACGGTCTGCGATCATCTGGATCTCATCGATCACGCAGACATCCACATCTACGCTGCTGTTCATCATCTCTATGGTGGAGGAGATATGGGTCGAGGTTTCGTCGATGATCTCTTCCTCCCCTGTGATCAGGGAGGTATGTACCCCTTCTGCCTTGAGACTTTCATACCCCTCCAGTGCAAGTAGACGAAGTGGCGCCAGGTAGTAGCCTGTGGTTGCCTCCTTGAGCGCCTGAAGGGCACCATAGGTTTTCCCCGAGTTGGTGGGACCAACGTGGAAGATGATCTTTCGTTTCAGCTCGCGCGCAAGCGGGAAGAGCCTCTTGAAATCACGGATCGTTTTTGCCAGGAGTTCTTCCCTCTGCTGTCTGGCAAGTAAGGGTTTTAGGTGTTCTCCAAAATGAAAAAGTATACGGCGTTTGGATTTCTCTTTGACCTTTAATGTGCGCGATGAGAGTATCTGTGCTTCGAGATAGCGGACGATGAAACCTTCCATCACTTCATCTTCCACCCTTAGCGTGCCGCACATTTCCCGCATCTCTGCCAATACCTCTTCAACCGCAAGTTTGAAGTGGGCAAGGAGTCTGTCGTTGACTTCGTTCAGTTCGTCTTTGACCGGCAGCTCTTCCCCGCGCCAGATCAGACTATAGATCAGTCTCTTTTCGTAGGATACAGAGGTTATATAATAGAGCGTCGTACCAAAGAGCTCATAGCTCTTCTCTTTTTCTATAATGATATGGTCAGTGCTTTCAAAAACATCGTACTTTGTACTGATATTACTTAATATTTTCTCAATAGTTTTAAACTCTACAGGTGCATGATAGAGGCTCTCTTCCGGAGCCAGACGCTTTAATGCTTTTGCCATCTGCTCTTCTGTGAGGTAAGGGTGGTGATACTCCCTGAGATGGGAGAGGAAGATATCCAGAGAGCTTTTCTTCTCCTCATAGACCTCCTCTTTTATCTGGGTAAGCAATGCGGTGATCTCCTCATCGCTTTTCTCCCAGAGCTCTTCCATAGGGATAGGATCAGAGGTGCAGAGCAATGTTTTGGTGAAGTCATGCTCTTTCAGACAAAAAGTAAAACTCTCATAGAATGTCATTTCATTCAGCGTATTAAACTCTACTTCAAGTGTTTTTTCCAAAGTATGCAGTCGTTCTTTGAGTCGGAGATAACCCAGTTTTGCGACGACCTTCTCTTTTGTGATCTTGGAAGGACGCAGGTCAATGAAGGCATCCAGTATCCGGTTCTCTTCATCTTTGGTATGTTTAACCCCACGAAGCAGTTGGAGTATCTTCTCCACCTTATCAATATAGGTAGGGACATTTCCCCCTTTGGGTACTGCCCTGTGAGGCTGGGTAAGATAGGAGACGATCTCTTCGCGGGTTTTGTACCCCTCTTCGCTCCAGACACGTCTGAGTGCCCGGATCATCTCTTCGCGTTCAAGTTTTACCATCGGTATCTCCAAAAGCATCACCAGTTCGATCAACTTGTCGTCGTCCAGCATCGTGATACCCTCGTCAAAAGGAAGCCCCTGAAAATAGTTTCTGATTTTATTGTTGAGTTTGATAAAGTGTTTCTTTTTTTTTGCCATAGAAAATCTTAGTGCGTAATATTAATAGAACCAGTAAGTATAACATAGATGTGTTAGTCTAACGTTACGATATCGACCAACTCTACGCCTTCACACTCTTTTTTGATACGTTTATGTTTTCGTGCATCCTCCTCGGCCAGCACCAGGATATCGGCAAAATCATTTTTGCTTACGATAAATTCATGGACCTCTTTTTCTGTTTTGAGAGAGAGTGAAGCTTCATCATTTGAAACGAGGGTTAGGTTCCTTAGCCCTTTGCCAAACTCGCTTTTGATGGCTTTGGCCACTTTTTCATTCGCCAGGATCTCCGAGAGAGCGATCTCGAGATTGACATCATTGTTGCACATAATGGTATAGCTGATCTTCATGCTTCCTTCCACCTTTGACTCCTTGATAGACTTTTTTTCCGGTATAGGATGATAGACAATATTTTACGATCTGTTTAAAAATATGTCAAATCGTCATATTTTTACTCTGTATGTTGTCGGATGATCGATTCATACTTTGAGGGAAATGACAGAGCAGTTGAAAACTTATGCTATAATCGCGCCATATTATGGGCAATGCCCGACAAAAGGCGACACTGAATGTCATTTTCTACCCTGGGACTCTCCCAACCACTACTTAAAGCCATCCAGGAGACAGGATATACCGAACCTACTCCGATACAGGCGCAAGCGATTCCGCTGATCATCCAAAAGAGGGATGTATTGGCAGCTGCTCAGACCGGTACGGGAAAAACCGCCGGATTTACACTTCCGCTGCTTGAAGTTCTCAGCCAAAGCAAACCTAATATGAATAAATATCAAATCAGGGCACTGGTGCTGACTCCTACCCGTGAGCTTGCGATACAGGTACATGAGTCCGTGAAAAACTACGGGAAACACCTTCCATACCGCACGGCGGTCATCTATGGCGGAGTGGGGATCAACCCGCAGCTTGCTGCGATACGAAAAGGGGTGGATATCGTGATCGCCACGCCGGGTAGGCTGCTGGATATCGCCGGACAAAAAGGGATAGACTTTTCAAAACTGGAGTGTCTGATACTTGATGAGGCGGACCGTATGCTCGATATGGGGTTTATCAACGATATCAAACGCCTGATGAAACTGATGCCGGAAAAGAGGCAGACGCTTCTTTTTTCAGCGACATTTTCTCCTGAGATCAAAAAACTTGCCTCTTCTCTGCTCAAAGAGCCTGCCCTTGTAGAGGTGGCACGCGAGAACAGCACAGGCGAACAGATCGCACAGGTGGTACACTATGTGGATAAACACCGGAAAAGAGAACTGCTTTCCCAGCTGATCAAAACGAAGAAGTGGGAACAGGTACTGGTCTTTACCCGTACAAAACACGGTGCGAACAAACTGACCAAACAGCTTGAAGAGTCCGGTATCAAGGCTGCGGCTATCCACGGCAACAAAAGCCAGGGTGCCAGAACCAAAGCCCTGGCGAGCTTCAAGGCAAAAGAGATACAGGTACTTGTGGCCACGGATATCGCAGCGAGAGGGATCGACATCGACCAGCTGCCCCATGTGGTCAACTTTGAGCTTCCCAATGTCCCCGAGGATTACGTCCACCGTATAGGCAGAACAGGGCGTGCGGGAAATGTGGGGGAGGCAGTTTCTCTGGTCTGTATCGATGAGTTCGATCTTTTGGCCAATATAGAAAAGCTGATCAAAAAAGAGATCAAAAAAGTGGATATCCCTGCTTTTGCACCGGACCCCAATATCAAAGCGGAACCGATACAAAAAGGCAGATCGCAAAAATCTCAATCGCCTCAGAACAAAAGCCGAACACGTTCCAACCGTCCTGACAAAAAAGAGAACCATGAAAGCAAAGAGAGGAGAAGAGGCAACAGCCGTACTCCAAACAGCAAGAGAAACAGAGGAGAGAGATCATGAAAAAAACATTCAAACTGCAAGATGAGAAACGACACCCCGACCGTATCATAGAAGCGATCAAACACGAGATAAGAAAATATATCAAAAGAGAGCGCGGGAAAAAACTCCCGGATGAGGCGAAGATGTTCTGGGATTTTGACTGCAAATTCGGGGAGAATGCCCAGAGTGCGAAAAGCATGGCATTCAGCGATATCATCGAAGCGTTGGATAAAGTTTCCAAAGCAGGGTGGTCGGAGTGCTATATCGAGATCATCAGCAGGGCCGAAGTGAAGCCTCCAAAAGGAGCTGCGCCTGTAACAGAAGAGGATGATACGGTATAATAACGCAAAAAATCAGAGGAGATCGGTGATGAATAAACTCATGTTAACCGTTTTCGCACTTTTTGTAGTCGGCATACTTAGCGGTTGTTCAAAAACGTGGTCAGGGATCAAAAGTGACAGCAAATCAGCATGGAAAAGTACAAAATCTACCATCCACAACGCAACGTCAGATTAGGGTGGTTTAGGTGCAGGACAGATACGTCGCAGATGTAGGGGACTTCGGAAAGTTCCAGCTTTTTCGCTATCTTTTCAATCACGTAGAGAGTCCGCTTGACGGAAAGGCACTGGCGCAGATCTGGTTCATGCATCAAGGGTCGGATGAGCAGAACAATGACGGCAGGCATATCGATTACTTTGAGCGTATGATGGGGAGTGATGAGTACCTGGAGTACTCGCTGATGGATATACTCATGCGCGACAAGCGTGAAGTGACCGAACTGGAGGAGATGAAGCTGCTGAAAAATGCGATCTTCTACTATGAAGAAGTCCCCAAAGCGCTGGAGGACAGGTATCTCTGGCTCAATGATGCACTTACTTTCGCTTCAAAATCACAGATCGTAGCCGTAGCTCCCGATAACGGCATGGCGCTCAAGTGCAATAGGGGAGAGAGGTCTTTCGAGTATCTTACTCTGAATGATCACTATCGGCAAAAGGTCTATCCCCATAAATATATCTTTTCAGACGAAGTAAGCTACTTCTACAGATTGCCGTATCTGGAGATATGCATTGTCTATCAACATCTAAGCCGCTGTTTTTCTCATGATGAACAGGTAGAGACTCTACTTGGTTCTCTGAAAAAAGAGTATCGGCATGTCATCGCGATCAAACACAAGCCGTACTCACCGAGAGTTTTTTTCTTTTTGTGCAAATCAGAGATCATTTTGGATGCCCTAAGGCTCAGACTTAAAGCATTTGAAACGAGTTTCGGTGCATTCTGGCAGCTGTTTGAGTAAAAGCTAAAAGTAAGAGATATTTAATAGGATATGTTGAATTTCGTAATCGTTCGTTAACCTTATTTATCTATGATATAGATAAGGTTATCTCCTTAAAAGGAATCAACATGTATACACAAAACTTTATCACGGTAACACTGATCATCACCGGATTGGCACTGACTCCTGTGATGGGTGACACTTCAGAACGTAGAATAGGTTACAGCAAGGTCTACCATCCCTCTGTCGTATCAAGTATTGCAAAGATCCTGCATAACCGCGGGTTGGAAGAAGATGCTGCAGAGTTGATCGCTTCAGAGCTCGTCAGTGAGGAAGATAACACCTTGTTAGCGATGATGATGCATATTCTTGAAAATCATGATATCGTGACCAGGGATGAAGTGTTGGCATATCTGAGTCAGGCAGCACTGCACAAACAGAAGTTGGATTTTAGAAGCTATGATCATCTTATAGGTATGGTAGAGAAGATCAGACAAAAACCGACAGATGAGTCTACGCGCAAAAAACTCAAAGATCTGACGAAAGTAACCCGCCAGTTATTTGCATAGGATTCTTTGGATCATTTAAATTTTGAAAGTTCCGTCATTCCGAATCATCTTCAGAATGACAGCAGATGAAAAATACCCATTGGTTAACATAATATAAAATATATTAAATAAATAGAGATACTCTTTTGACCTATTTAGATAGGATGTTTTAACATTTTGGAAGATCAAAAAATTTTGCAGAATTTGTAAAGATGAAAACAAAGAGGTAAAAATGATGAGTTGCTATAGCATGGTGGCGGTAGTCTCCTAAAAAGGAGCCTACTTATTGAATACCTCAAAAGAGTATTGAACCATCGGGGTATCTTCGCGATTTCCCCACTCTTTCATTGAAGCATCATAGAGTCTTACATGTTTGTAACCGAGCAGACCGCTTAGAACATAATAGTTGAATGAAGTTTCAAGTCCACCGGTACAATAAACAAGTACTTCATTCTCTTTAGGAAGTCTGTATCCTTCTACAAAAAGTGCTTCCAGTTTCTTTAGATCTTTCAGTCTGTAGTCATCTTCCACAGAATAGTTCCACGGGTAGCTCATTGCCCCCTTGATATGTCCGTCTCTTTTTACCGTAGCTGTTGGAGAGATCCCCAGGTATTTGTCGCCCGGACGCGCATCAATCATAGGCAGTTTTCCGATATGCCTCTCTACATAGACCCTGTCAGCGAACAGTGCCGGGTTTGTTTTTACCTGGTAATTACTGGCAGCGATTTGAGGCAGACTTTTGTCGAGCGGAGCGCCCTCCTTTATCCACGTCTGTTTGCCGCCGTCCAAAAGTGCTACATTTTCGATCCCGTGATAATTGAGTGCCCAGAAAATATAACTTGCCTTGAGAAAATCTTTTGGTGACTGGATATCTGCATAGAGTACTACCTCTGTAGAGGCATCGATACCTAAAGTTTGGATAACCTCCTGTATCTCTTTTTCGTTTTTGATACTGATAAACGTACCATTATCCGCTCTCCATTTCTCTATAGTGGTATGGAGTGCATGTTTGATATGTCCTGACTCATAACTTGTCTTGTCAGAGATCTCTACGATTCTGAGATTTTTTTTATCGATATTTTGTTGCAGCCATGCTGTGTTGATAAGCGGCTCGATAGCCAAAGAAGCAACAGAACAAAGAAGTGAGACGAGAAAAATTTTCATAGGTAACCTTTGTAAATGAATTAACATATTCTAAGGCAGTTACACTTAAAGAGAGATTTTATTAGATAATAATATTTATCTTTATGTTTTTTGCTTCATATAGGGCGAATAGCATTAAGATATTTAAAAATATTAAACAGGATCATCAGCGTTAAAATTTTTTGGCACCGGTAGACCCTTCATAGAATCACTCTGCTTGCCGGCGGTGCATCAATCATGTAAAAAGCATGGTCCAAAGCATATAGCTAAAGGTGTAGAAGCCTGCAAAGCACGTAAAACCGGGGCTTACAGCCAAATATATGAACAACTGTTCATTATGTAGAGGATGGATAGAAAGAATAGGTGAACAATTGTTCATTTTAAGGAATGAGGATAATTTTATACATGAACAAACGTTCATATCAATAGAAATCATTATCCTTGACAAATGAACAATTGTTCACTATAATTCTGCCTAAAGGAGTCACAATGTCCGAGCAGAACGTCAATACAGCCCTATTACGAGGCAGCAATACTAAGAGTAAAATACTCAAAACATCACTAAAACTCTTCTCCTCCAAAGGATTTAAAGCAACAACGGTAAGAGATATCGCCGGAGCGATGGGAGTGAAGCAAAGTGCCCTCTATAACCACTTCAAAAATAAAGACGAGATACTTGAAACACTCGTCTCGGAGTTAACTTCTTCGGCTATTGTGCAGATATTTGCCGATAAAGATACCCAGGAGCTTCATAAACAGGGAAAAACACTTCTTATGAGTATTGCCACTACTTTTAAGCTTATAAGCTTTGACGGGCAAAATGAAGCGCTTTTCAAGCTTCTGATGCAGGAGATATACAGAAACGAGCGTATCAGGGAGATCTACAATGAGCATTTTTACCAGGAAAATGTCAAAAAGCTCTCAGGACTCTTCTTCTCCATGATGCAGAATGAGATGATCAAGTCCGGGGACCCCTTATTGCTGGCAAATGAGTTCTTTTCCCCTCTCTTTTTCTATCAAATGCAGGTTTCTTTGCTAAAATTAGACAAAAAATCGACCTCTTCGGTCGTTTCAATGTTTGAAAAACACGTTGATCTCTTCTGGGACAACATCAAAATAGAGAAACAAAGCACCTTGTTTTAGGTAAATACTAATAAATATTAAGGAATAC
>DSDW01000165.1 GCA_011048515.1 Campylobacterota bacterium
ATGATAAATTGCTCTCGTTTGTAGAGTATAATCGTGTAATATTTTATTGGCGGATCTCAAATGAAACGATTTTTTACCCTTTTGATCTCTTTTTTCTTTGGAGGTTGCAGTAGCGATATATCAAAACACACAATTTCTAAAATACCGGAAGCTTCAGATATCAGCTATTGCTCAAATACACAAACCTTAGTAGTTGCAAACGATGAAGGCAGGTTCTACGAGATAACCGCCGAGGGCAAAATACTCTCAGAAACATATCTTGGAAAATACGACCTGGAGGGTGTTGTGTGCGAAAAAGGCAGATTTGTGTTTGCAGTCGAAAACGGATATATACTCACTGTTGAGAGGCAGACATTAAAGCAAAATCTCATCCCGATAGTAAATATGGAAGATATAAGCAAAAAGCACGGGATAGAGGGTATCGCGAAAATCGGCAGTGATTATGTCATAAGCATCCAATCAAAAAACAAAAAGGGCGCCATGCTAGCCATGCTGAGCCTGACAGACAGCGAAGCAATTGTAAAAAAGACGATTCATCACGGGATTATAGATAGCTCGGGAATGGATTGCAGGGATGGGAAACTATATATCGTAAGTGACAAAAAAGACAAATTGTATATCTATGATATACAAAACAATGAGATATTACAAAAAGCTCCCTTGCCGGCTATTGCCACAGAGGGAGTAGCGCTTGATGATGACGGGAACATCTTTTTTGCCGATGATAACGGAGCAGTACTAAAATACACACTCAAAGAGCTCGATATACAAACAAAGGGGTCAGGCAAATAAAGGAGTCAGGTGGCGCTCCTGCCAATGGTTGATAGGGTGCCGCCCCTCCTTTGGAATCTGTCGGAGCAGGGTGTAGCAGTGTCGTTGAAGCGTATGCAAAGACCTCTCACTCCGCTGCCCTTAATATCGTAAAGGTATGGGAGATGTCGTACGGTTTATAACGCGCCGGTTCTTTTCTGTGCTCTCCGGCATAGCTTAGTATCAGCGCAATGTTCCGTCTTCGGTCGATCCACGCAATGAACATCCCGCTGTGCGCTACATTGTAATAGGAGTGGTTTACGTAGTAAATCCAGTCGCCGGGTTGAATCATATATGCCGGGGCGTACGGCCCTTTGGGGGTACCGGTAAAAACTCTTGCAAGAGCGGGGTAGGCGTACCCCGCCCTTCGGCATGCCTTGTTGAGGTAGTCCCAGCACGCGCCCTTTACGATCTCTCCGTTGACCACCATGCTGCGCGCCGTACGCAAGACTTTCCTCGCGGGAGGAGCGGCATCTTTTTCGGCGTTGACGATGAGGGGATAGTAGCGCTGATAATTTTGCCGGTCTCTTTGGTCGCGCGCGTCTTTGGACGAACACCCGCCAAGCAGCAGCATCGCTGCAAGCAACAGATATTTCATGCGTTTATCTCTCCTCTCCGGCGTTCTCTCGGGAGAACTTCTGACGGCTTCATTTGCAAAAGGGCTGTTCTTTTGCCCCTCCGCTGGAGTAAAAAATTGTGCTTTCTCTCTTCCGGAGAAACGATCGGTTTTTGCATGTGAGACTCCTTTTGCTTGTTTGAAGGTTATTGTAACATTATTGATGAAAAAGCTTAGGATCGTAGATGAAAATGAACTGAAGAAGATCGTACACAATGCTGAGCTGGATGCGCCTGCGATCTTCAGAGCTCCATAAAAAGATTTAAAAACTCAAGCAGAGAAGAGAGGTGAAGGCTTACTCTCTTATCCTTTCTGCCCAAGCTTTTTATCGAGCAGAATGGCAAAGGGTATCTGGATGAGGTAAGCGAACATGACCGGCAGCAGCATCGAGACGCCGAATACTTTCATCGAAAAGGTCGAGAGGACAAGTGCCAGCGTGATGTAGCGTGTGGCGCTGTGCCAGAACGCCGCTTTCTCCTGGGGAGAATCAAGATCGAAGATCAAGCGGGCAGCGAGCAGGTCAAGCAGGTAAAAGACGATCACCGCGATCAGGGAGATACCGACAAGCTCGGGCTGCAGATCAAAGAGATCGACAAGGTTCTGCGTGCTTTGCAAACCGAAAAGATAAAAGAGGATCACAAAGATGCTTGCATTGCTGATATGGGTACGGTAGGTTTCGATAAACGCTGCCAGTGGTTTGATCAGGATCACGATCCTGCTTGCAACAAAAGGGATAACGATCAGGAGCGTCACGACCAGTCTTGCATAGCTGCTCATATTGTTGGTGTCCTCGGTATAGAGGGTCGAAAAGTAGCTTTCGGTATAGATGCCAAAAAGGTGAAGCATCAGGAAGGAGAGCGATACCAAAAGGAGATTGATAAAGAGGATGATAAATCCCAGGGAGGTGTCGCCGCCCGATCTTTTGATCCAGTACATCACCATGCCGCCGCCGCTGAGTACCGAAAGCAGAAAGATGCCCGCGGCGATACCGTAATCCTTTGTGCCCAGCCCGATGGCCACGGCAAAGGCAGGAAGCAGAACAAAATTGAGAAAAAGGCTTTTTGCGATCACGGTGCGGTAGACCCATACCAGTTTCACATCGGAGAGCCTGACCTTGAAGAGGGAGGGCATGATCATCGTCAGTCCGGCGAAGAGGCAGATATTGGAGCTGAAGATAAACCCCTCGGTATTGTAACTGTATAGAAATCCAAGTACCGCGCCCAACAAAACAATCATGAGTTGCATAGCGTCCCCTTTCTATAGAAGTGTATTGATGAAAAGTGTAATGATGCTGATAATAATAATATATTTTTTCACCCGACAGCTGACTAGTGGTGCGTACCGCAGAAGTTGGCATCGCATCCGTGCACCACACCTGAATATTTTGAGTTGTCGATGAAGAATTTCAGGATATCCTCCCGGTAGTATCTGAAGCGTTTACCCTGAACGCTCTTCAGGGCTTTTGGGTCTTTCTGATGTACTTTCACGAGCGTCTGATCCTCTTCAAAATACTCCATCCACCCATCTTCATCTTTCTGTTTTGCAAAGTAAAAAGGGGTACCGTGACACATCCCGCATTCTTTGGTGATGACACGAAATGTTTTGCTGTCATACTTTTCTGCTGCGTATAGTGACTGTATCAAAAGCGCCGGGACGAGTAATTTAAGAAAGAAATGCTGCATAAGCCTACCTTTTTCCTGCAATGATAAAGTGTCAGTGTGTAAACACTGTGCAGCGGAGGAAAATAGGCCGATGTCATACAGATCAATTCCTCTTATGCCACCGATTGATATGGTGCGTATACAAATCACTGGCACTCTGGTAATAGGTGATGATCTCCAGTGCATCCCTGGGTGAAATATGATCCGTCTCCTGATAGGTCGCATCTTTTAAACTCTCCTCAACGATATGGTATTGATGGATGGTTCTATCGGGCTCCAGGACAAAAAGGTTTTTCTCTTTAAGCAGGCCCAGCTTTTGGTAATTTCCTATAAAGGCACGCTCTTTAAAGTTCGGGTCCAGGATATTATCTCCATAGAATTGACTCTCATATTCCCAACCCATTAATGCCAGCAGTGTAGGCAGGGTATCGATCTGTGAGGAGAGCTTATGGATCACTTTTGGTTGTATGATCTCCGGAGCATAGACAATCAGAGGAATCCTGTATCGCCAGATCGGGAGTTCAGTTTTTCCTGCACTTCCTCCGTTATGGTCGGCAACGATGACAAAAATGGTATCTTTGAACCATGGTTTTTCTTTTGCTTTTTCCAAAAAGTCATGAATGGCATAATCGGTATATTTCACACCGCCTGCTCTTCCTGTATGGGGAGGTATATCTATTTTCCCTTCCGGGTAGGTATAGGGTCTGTGATTGGAGGTGGTCATGACAAAATTGAAAAACGGTTTATTTGCCTGATAGGATCTGTCCGATTCCTTCATCGCTTTGGCAAAGAGATCCTCATCACATACTCCCCAGACATTGGCAAAACTGATCTCATCTTCTTCAAAATCGGTTCGGTCGATCACATCAAACCCATTGTGGGAGAAAAAATCGTTCATGTTATCAAAATACCCATGACCCGCATAGATAAATTTGTTCTCATACCCTTTCTCCTGAAAGACAAATCCTGCTGAAAACATAGTGTGGTTATCGGGCCTCTTGACAATACTTCTTCCCGGCGTAGGAGGAAGAGAGAGTGTCACTGCTTCCATACCCCTTACCGTCCGGGTGCCTGTGGCATATACATGATCAAAGAAGAGTGATCTTTGTGTCAATGCATCCATGTGCGGGGTCAGGTTCTGGTCATTGCCGAACACTCCCATATAGGAGGCACTGAGACTTTCGACCATGATGAGCATCACATTGTATTTTGATTCCCGGTCATCCCCGTTTTTGACGAGTTTGAGATGGGTATCATTGAAATGCTCCAGTGTGTCGAGGTTTTTCATGACCGTGGATTGCTCTTCTGTTTTGTAAAACGCATGATAATCCAAAGTATTGTTTCTGAAGGCAGAAAAGAGCGAATAGAACCCGTTTTTGGCCAGTTCATTGTTGTACTGGTTTTTTGATATCTGTGAAAGGTCCTGTTGTTCCATCGTAGTAAAAAAAAGTACAGGTAACAGTAAAAAAGCAGTACCCACTTTGGCTCTTTGGAAAAAAGTTTGATCTGAATCAAATGTTTTGGTGAGCAGCGCACTCTTCTTCATAATCAGGACAAATAAAAGAGTATTGAGGATGAAGATCACAGTGACCAGCAGAGGGATAGGATAGGATTCGAGAATATTATGTATCACTTCGTGCGTATAGACCAGATAATCAACCGCGATAAAATTAAATCTTTTTCCGAACTCTTCCCAGAAAAACCATTCTGAAACCGCATTGAAAATCAATAGATAGGTGGCAATGAAAAAAACGGATAAAAAAAGCAGTTTATGTATTTTCATGTTGAATAACCTGTTGGGAAGCAGGATAAGATAGATCACCAGAGGGATAATATAATAGCTGGAAGCGACCAGATCATAAAACAAACCTACTGCATAGAGTTTAAAGAGGGGGATGATCCCCAGATCCACTTGAGAGATATCTGCGAAAAGCAGAACGGTTCTGCTTGCAAAACTGATCGCCGTAAAGATTCCTATCATCAAAATGAGGAATAGAAAACGATTGTTGCGGGTGTCGGACATGGGCATCCTTTTTTGGCATATTATAAACTACGGTATTATATCCGTATTTGATTAATTAATTTATATGAATAATGAACGGTTTGTAAATCAGTCCTGTTTTGATGGAATGGCATGACGTCCGCAGGTAAAAAATGACAATGTGACATATTTTTTACTTCGGAGAGGAAGAGTTGCTATACTTTGACAATCAATTTGAGATCCCCAGCAGGGCTGAGGATGAGGTTTTCAAGGAGTAAAGATGATCGTAGGGATAGAAGGGATCGTAGAGCGTAAAGATCCGACATTTGTGCATATCAATGTCAACGGGCTGATCTATGAGGTGATGGTCTCGCTCAACACCTCCAATGCCATTGGGGAGAAAAGGGTCAAGCTCTTCACGACGCAGATCATACGCGAGGATGCACATCTTCTCTTCGGTTTTATGGAGATGAACGAGAAGAAGATGTTCGATACGGTGCTGAAGATCAACGGAGTAGGGCCAAAGGTAGGGCTGGCAATCTGTTCGACCTTTACCCCGGAGAGCTTTGCGAGGGTAGTGAGCTCCAAGGATGTAGGGCTTCTCAAGAGAGTGCCGGGTATCGGGCCGAAGGCGGCAAGCCGTATCCTGGTGGAGCTGGCAGACTTTATTGTGGACGGGAGCGAAGCGAGCAGCGGGAACGGATCGATGATGGAGGCGGAGATGGCGTTGGAGAGCCTCGGCTTCAAAAAAGAGGCGATCCGCAAAGCGCTGGCAGGCTGCAGCGGCGATACGGCTGCGCTGGTCAAAGAGGGCTTGAAAAGACTGCAGAGGCTCTGATCTTACAATCCGGCAGTATAGATATCGTCGGTATCTTCTATCACGCGTTTGGCTTTGACAAATGTTCTGGCATAGTTTCCGTGCGTGATCGGTGAGATGATAATGCCTTGTTTTTTGGAAGCGGCATGGATAAACTCACCGTTGCCGATGTAGATCCCCACATGCGTGATGGGAATATTGCGTTTGCGGTCGGTCAGGAAGAAGAGCAGATCCCCTTTTTTCAGCTCATCGATATTGACCTCTCTTCCCATCTTGGACTGTTCCCATGCGGTGCGCGGCAGGTTGATATCGTGTTTCCTGTAAAGGTACTGGACATAGCCGGAGCAGTCAAAGCCTTGCGGGGTGGTCCCGCCCCAGACATATCTGCCCCCTTTGAAATACTTGGCATCCTCCAGGATCTGTGTGCTCTGATCGGGAGAGAGGCTGAAACTCACTCCCATTTTTTCTGCCTGCTCTTTGGCGATGGCAAGATGTTTGGCGCGTTCTCTGGCCAGCCAGGCCCTTCTTGCATGATGCTCTACGGAGTTGAGCTCGTCATAGAGTGCCTGGATGGAGTATTCGCTGGCTTTTTGCGAGATCGCAGCATTGTGCGTCGGTTCCAGACGCTTGACCTCTACGGTATTGTTGTTTGGATCAGTGACGACAAAAAGACTGCCATATCCCACCGAACAGTACAGAGTCACGGAGAACAGCCATCTCTTCATCTTTCTACCTTCACCTTGCTTTGAGGTAGTATATCAAAATTTCATCGACACTTCCAGAGCGTTTCCGTCATTTTTCAGCTTTTAGGCTATAATTCGCTTCATGAATCCTATCGTTATCATAGGCGGGGGTGCCAGCGCATTGATGCTTGCCTCTTTGCTGCCTTCAAACCGTGCTACCATTATAGAAGCCAACGCAAAAACCGGTGCCAAAATACAGGTATCAGGCGGCGGCAAATGCAATATCACCAACCGGGTGATGGATCCCGCCTACTTTCTGGGTGAGGAGTATTTTATCCAGCCGGCGCTTGATCTGTTTGATGAAAAGATGCTGCTGGCGTGGCTGAAAAAAAGAGGGCTTGAACCCGTCATACGCAAAGGTACCCAGTACTTCTGCCCGCACTCTTCCAAAGAGATCCTGGGTATCTTCCAGCGTGAATGCAGCAAACAGAAGATAGTGTTGAATGAGAAGGTCATCGGTGTGACCAAAAAAGGGAAGGGCTTTGAGGTCAAGACCGACAGAAGAACCTTGAGCGCAGAGAGGGTGGTCGTGGCTTCGGGAGGATTGAGCTATCCGCAGCTCAATGCCAGCGATATCGGCTACAGGATCGCAGAGTCGTTCGGGCATACCATTGTCAAAACCGCACCTGCCCTTGTCGGACTGACCCTGCAGCCTGAAGAGTTTTTCTTCAAAGAACTCTCCGGGGCCTCAACGGAGGTCAGGATCACGGTGGGAGAGAGGGTGGTGGAGGGATCGCTGCTTTTTGCACACAAAGGGATCAGCGGCCCTGCGGTGCTGAACGCCTCTCTCTACTGGGAAAAGGGAAAGATAGAGATCGATTTCCTGCCTGCTGTTGATTGGGATACCTTTGTGCGCAGCGAGAAAAACGTCTCTTCCCTCCTGCCTATGCCAAAGCGTGTCACAAAGGCATTTTTGCTACAATTAGGCCTACAGGACAAACAAGGGAAAAAGCTCACTTCAGCGGAATTGGAACAGTTGAAATCGCTTTGTCATTATCGCTTTGCTCCTGCGGGTACCTTCGGCTACACCAAGGCCGAAGTCACCAAAGGCGGAGTCGCTACGGACGAGGTCAATGCCTATACGATGATGAGTGAGAAGGAGGAGGGACTTTACTTTATCGGTGAAGTTCTGGATGTGACGGGGAGACTGGGCGGATATAATTTTCAGTGGGCATTTGCAAGTGCCTATGTCTGCTGCCAACACCTCATGAATAGATAGAAACCAGAGGAAATCAATGAAGATCAGATTGTTAGCGGTATTGTCTACTGCTGTAATGATGAGCGGCTGTGTCAAGACACCGGATGCGGATGAAGAGGGATGGAGATCTTCTCAAAAAAAAGAGTTTTTGGAGATACTGAAGGAAGACAGATATGCATCGATCTGTGAGCAGCAGGCACTTTATGAAAAAGTAAAAAAGACAGAAAACACCGTATTGATGAGCAAACTGCTCTTGGAATATACTGATAATCTTGCCAACAGTTGTATCGACCTTAAAAACTTTCAAGCAGTTCAAAAAGCCAAAAAAGAAAAAAAGATCGAATCACACTATGATATCTATCTGCAAAAAGTAGACAAAACGCAGATCATCGCGCAGCTTAAAGCCGGGCAGACGATAGAAAATATTCTTAAACCTTATGTTCCGGCGACTGAACAGTTTCAAAAACTGCTCAAAACATTCCATGCGTTAAAAGAAAAAGAGAGTGTGACACCGGAGCAGCTTCGTAAACTCCGTCTCAATGTCGAAAGAACCAAGATCATGCGTCCGGATCTGGGGGAGGATTATGCGCTGGTGAATATCCCTGAGTTCAAGGTGCGTATCAAAAAGGGCGGTCAGACGGCACTGAAGTTCGCTGTGATCGTGGGACAGAAAAATCTTCAAACCCCGGTTTTTGCAGAACCGATGCAGTATATCACGCTCAATCCGCAGTGGGGAGTTCCCGACAGTATTGCACGAAATGAGATCATCCCCAACGTACTCAAAGATCCTGCCTACCTGGCGCGCAACAATATGGTCATACGCCGTGACTATAACCTGGATTCCCCAAATGTCTCCTTGAACGATGTCAATCTTGCTGCCTACAGGGGAGGCAAGGGCACGGTGCCGTTCAAGTTTATAGAAAAGCCCTCGGAACGGAACGTGCTGGGACGTATCAAGTTTATCTTCCCAAACAGTCACGCCGTCTATATGCATGATACGCAGGCAAAGTCGCTTTTCCAGCGCAAAGTACGTACCTTCAGCCACGGCTGTGTAAGGCTGGAAAAACCCAATGATATGCTGATCTATATCGCCAACCATTTTACCGGTGAGACAAAAGAGAGTATCATGGCAAAATACGATTCGCTTAAAACGCATCATATCCCGTTGAAGAGAAGAATGATGGTGCATACGGCCTATCTGACAAGCTATGTAGATCAAAACGGGACAGTATTGATGTTTAATGATATCTACGGATTTGACAGAGATCAAACGCTGATCTTTTAAAAGCGAGGAAGAAGATGAAAGAGTATAAAGCGATCATTTACCAGGAAGGAATGCTCGGGTCACTGCTTCTGGGTGAGTCCAAGATCAACCCGGTACGTTTTTCAGAGTTTCTCAATATCAATGCAAAAGAAGGATGGGAAGTGGTCACCATGGAAAAAGATGTACGAAGAATGCTGCTCTTCTTTAAACGGGAAGGGTATGTAGTGATCATGCAAAGGGAGAAGAGATAGATGAAAGTGATGAAAATTGCAAGTATCATCAGCGGTATAGTCTTTGTCCTCTATGCGGTACTTCTGCTGCTTCAGCTCTGGACAGACGTGGTCAGCTGGACCGTGTTTGTGAAGCTTACGATTACCGCTGGTGTACTTATTGTCGTAACATTCGGTGTCGCACTCCTTTACCGGGAGTATATCGAAGAGAAGCATATGAAGGATGACCACTTTATCGACTAGTTGCTACTCTATTTGCTTCATAAAAGGGGGATTTGATGCAGAAAATAAAAAGAATGACGCTTTATCTTTCGATAGTGATTTTTTCACCTGCCTTGTATGGTGCATCCGATGATGCAGCTATCCATGTCAAGGTCTGTAAGGCGGCACTCTCCTCGATCATGGGGGTGGACGATAAAACCATCCATGCAGAACAAAGAAAAGAGGGGAGTATCTCTCTTTATTACCGGCTAGAGGGAGAAAAGGAACGGTATGACTATAAGTGCAGAGTGGACGGCAGCCGGGTTATTTGGGGGTCGGCACTCGGGCGCTGGAGAACAGACAAAGAGGATGCTCTGATCACCTTCAGTATCAGCGACGCTCATATCACGATCGAGGAGCGTTTTACTGATGAACCGGTCTCTCAGGCAAGCAGGACGACCTTCCCTCTTTCCGAGCTCTAGCCCGAGGAAGAAAAAGTGTGTGATACGTTGAAATGTATAGCATAAGTGCCGTTATGATAAAATACTTCAATTTTATTGAACGGTAAACTATGGCATCAAAAGAGATCATCTACAACAATCAACCATTTCAACTCTCCTATGAACTACTCAACCCCTCATCCAAAGATGCGATACTGATCCTTCACGGCTGGGGCAGCAACAAAGAGATCATGAAGCAGGCTTTTGGAAAAACTCTCTCCGGGTATCAGCATATCTATCTGGATATGCCGGGGTTCGGCAAAAGCAGCAATGAGATGATCCTTACTACCGAAGATTACGGCAGGATCGTCACGCTGTTTTTGGAAGCGCTGGGAGTCACTCCGAAGATCGCTATGGGGCACTCCTTTGGGGGCAAGGTAGCCACACTGCTCAATACCCCCTGCCTTGTACTGTTGTCCAGTGCGGGTGTGGTGACTGAGAAGCCGTGGTCGGTAAAAGTGAAGATCGCTACCTTTAAGCTGCTTAAACCGCTGGGATTCAAGAAGCTCAGGGATATCTTCCGTTCAGCCGATGTCACAGGTATGAGTCATGAGATGTATGAGACCTTCAAAAACGTGGTGGATGAGGACTTTGAGCATGAGTTTGCGAGAAGCCGCTCCAAAGCACTCTGTTTCTGGGGGAAAGAGGATACGGCTACACCGCTTTATACCGGAGAGAAGATCGCAGGGCTGATCCCTGAGAGTAGATTCTATCCGCTTGATGGAGACCACTACTTCTTTTTGCGCCATCAAGCGTTTATCTCACAAACCATCACAGAAGAATGTAAGGAAGAAGAACCATGTTAATACTCAATGCAATCGCCCATCTGCTTTTTATCGCCGCTATCGGATACTATTTTATCACCAACCTGCAGTGGTACAGCTATAAGCTCGAACGCGTGATCTTTCATCACACGAAGACATGGTGGCACTTTGTCTACTTTTTGGTACCGTTCGCACTCTATGCTTTGGTCGATGGGATCAGTCAGTTCGGATTTGTTGTAGCGTTTGCCTATCTGCCGTTGCTTTATCTGTGGTACAGGGGACTGGATAAACCGTTGGTCTTTACAGGAAGAGTGAAACGCTTTTATGCCGCACTGATCTTGTTCGCGCTCTTTATCGCCGTGGCCTTACAGCACTTTGGGGTGGTACTTCCTCTTTTTCTGGCGTATGCTGTTTCAATGTTCATCGAGAAGATGCTCTTTGAGGGCTTTAAACGCAAGGCAGAGCAGAAGCTCGCAGATATGGAGGATATGACCGTAGTGGGGATCACCGCAAGCTACGGCAAGACCAGCATCAAGAACTTCATCACCCATATCCTCTCAAGCAGATATAAGACCTACGCCACACCGCGTTCGGTCAATACCCTCGGCGGTGTGATGAAAGATATCAATGATGACCTCCCTGCCGATACGGAAGTCTATATCGTGGAGATGGGGGCAAGGGGCGAGGGGGACATCAAGGAGATCACGACCTTTGTCAACCCGCACTATGTGGTGGTAGGCAAGATCGGGCCTGCGCATATCGAGTACTTCAAGACACTGGAGAATATCCGCAATACCAAAATGGAGATCCTGCTGAGCAAGCGTCTTAAAAGCGCATGGGTGCACGAGAGTGCAATGGTGAAACCTGAAGCACATGTCCATACCTTCGGGAGCAAAGAGAACTTGAACATCAAGACCGTACTGCCGGCGCCGCAAGCTGTCATAGGGGAGGTGAAAGCGACGCTTGAGGGTACCAGCTTTACCTTAGACGGAGTAGAGTACAAAGCGGCTATCCTGGGAGCCTTCAATGCGATCAATCTTGCCGCAGCGGTACAGATCGCCAAGGAGCTGGGGATGACATCGCAGGAGATACAGGAGGGGCTGGCGACACTGAAGCCTGTAGCACACAGACTGCAGCGTATCGATGCCGGCGGCAAGGTGATCCTTGATGACAGTTTCAACGGGAATATCGACGGAATGATGGCCTCTTTTGATCTGGCAGAGAGTTATCAGGGAAGAAAGGTGCTTATCACTCCCGGGCTCGTTGAAGTGGATGATGCCCTTAATGTGCAGGTTGCGCAGAGAGCCAATGCAGTCTTTGACAAGGTGATCGTCACAGGCGATCTGAACTACCAGATCTTCAAAGCACATGTGGATGCGGATAAACTGGGAAAACTGGAGAGTAAAGCGCAGATGGAGCAGATGCTGATCGAGGAGACCCGTGCGGGAGATCTGATCCTTTTTGCCAACGATGCACCCTCTTTCATCTGATTTTACTGCATCTTTGACTTGATCGCTTCGTTCCGCTCAGTCATTTACTGCAAAGTAAACTCTTTCGCTGCACTCACGCGCTCAAGCCAAATCTACAGCAAACTCAGATGAAAGGCTTGACTATCGCATCTTTAATCGAATGGGCTTTGCCTACATGGCTTCACTCCGTTCCGACCATTTCGGTTCCGAAGCTACAAAGGCAAAGCAGTTTGCCTTTGCTTAACGCTTCTCATATTCGGTCACTTACTATGAGTAAGCTCTCTCACTTCACTCACACCCATTAGACCAAATCTACAGCAAACTCAGACGAAAGACTTGAGAGGTAAGTAGTAAGTAGGAGGGAGCAAGTAGCAGGTTTGGTAATCTTTTCAGAGAAAAGCTTTTATCATTAAGGTCGGGCAAAGTCCAACCATGAAAATCATTCACTATTCACTATTCACTATTCACTA
>DSDW01000016.1 GCA_011048515.1 Campylobacterota bacterium
CTTTAGTATTATCTTTAAGGAGAGAAACATGTACCTTTTTACTTCAGAAACCGTGTCGGCAGGTCACCCTGACAAATGTGCTGATATCATCGCAGACAGTATCGTGGACAGACTGCTTCAAAGTGATCCCAAGTCAAAAGTAGCCACAGAGACCTTTCTGAGCGGCAACCATATCATCATCGGCGGAGAGGTAAAGACGACTGCCGTCACCAATGAAAAGTTTTATAAAGATATTGCTAGAAAAGCGCTGCACAAGATAGGCTACCCTGAAAGCGAAGGGTTCGGACGTGGGGAGACACTCTACCCCGATGAAACAGACATCCATGTCTATGTCTCCGAGCAGTCGCCTGATATTACCCAGGGTGTAGAGAAAGCGGATGAAGAGATAGGTGCGGGGGACCAGGGGATCATGTTCGGTTATGCGACCAGCGAACGCGATGACTATATGCCCACTGCCCTCGCCTATGCCAGGGAGATACGCGATGTGCTCTATGACTATGCGCTGGAACACCCTGAGACCTTCGGCGTGGACCTCAAGACGCAGGTGACGATGGACTACGGCACAAAAGAGAACTTTGATCACTGCAAGCCCCTGAGAGTTGCACAGATCGTGGTAGCCATCGCGCATAGTGAAAAGGTCACGCAAAACACGGTGCAGCAGCTGGTCAGAAAACTCATCATAGAAAAGGTGAGGTTCAAAGAGGGGCATTTTGACGAAAAAGAGGTCGTTTTTTATATCAATAACACAGGAAGGTTTGTCCGGCACTCCCCCATCGCAGACTCGGGCCTTACCGGAAGAAAGGTCGTCTGCGACACCTATGGAGGGTATGCGCCTATCGGCGGCGGTTCTCAAAGCTCCAAAGACTACAGCAAGGTAGACCGTTCCGCCCTCTACGCGGCCAGATGGATCGCCAAACATATCGTTGCAGCCGGCCTGGCAGAGAAAGCGCTTGTCCAGCTTGCCTATGTCATCGCCGAACCAAGACCACTCTCTGTAACGGTCGATACGCAGCATACAGCGCTCACTGAGATCAACGATGAAGTACTCTCAGCGAAGATCGCGGCTGCATTTCCTCTGACACCGAAGTGGATCACTGATAAGTTCGGGCTTGACCGTCCGGGCAAAGAGCACTTCCTCTATGCGGATGTGGCCGCTAAAGGACAGGTAGGCTATGCAGAGTATCCGTGGGAGCAATTGGATGCACTGGAGTGGTTTGAAGGGTTAAAAAAATCATGAATAAGAGGTTAGAAGATGGATTTTGAAAAATTTAAAAAAGAGAAGGTCTTTCAAAGAGGCAGAGGAGGCAGTGATTCCCAGCACCTGGAGGATGAAAGGCTCTTTCATGCACTTCTGGAACGTCATGATGAGATCGAGCGTACTACCAAAAAGATAGAGGGTGGGATCGAGTCCGTTACCCGCGTGGTCTCCAGGGATACGGAACTGGTCAAGATACTGCAGGAGCATGCAGTGGGGATGAAAAAACGCTTTGACGGCGGGCGTGCGATCCGCTCCTGGGACCCGTTGTTTACAAAACTCTTCGATGAAAGGAATAAGATCAAAATGCGCTGGGAGATGCTTGAAGACGGCATCAAGGTGACACTCAATGGCGAAGAGGCAGAGGTCAGAGCACTGATCGACCTGCACGATGAAACCCTCCATGCCTTTGTCAACCATGGTTTTAGAGCGGCAAAAGAGGAGAGCCCCTATCGTCCGAAATAATCATTCCGTATCTATTTCTCGTGCACAAGAATTACATGCTGTAGTACTATACTAATACAAAAGCATTTGCAATTTCTATCTTGTCCCTTGTAAGCAGAGGAGAGCGTTATGGATGAAACTATTTTTAGGGTTGCGGCAGTCCAGGCTGCTCCTGTATTTTTCGATCGTGAAGCTACGGTTGAAAAAGCATGCAGGCTGATTGAGGAAGCTGCCCAAAACAGTGCACGGCTCATAATCTTCCCTGAAGCCTTTATCCCGGGTTACCCTGACTGGATATGGAACATACCGGCTGGTCAGATCTCTTTGAACCAAGAGTTGTATGGAATGTTACTGGAAGAGTCTGTCTCAGTACCCAGTGAAGATCTAGAAAAACTGTGTCTAGCGGCGAAAAAAGCAAATGCCTATGTGGTGATGGGTATCAACGAACGGAACAGCGAGGCAAGCGGGGGCAGCCTCTCCAATACCCTTCTGTATATCAGTCCCGAAGGTACCTTACTGGGGAAACATCAGAAACTTGTCCCCACCCTCTCTGAACGTACCATATGGAAATACGGAGATCCCGGGACACTTGAAGTCTATGATACCAAGCTTGGAAAACTTGGCGGATTGATCTGCTGGGAGAACTATATGCCACTGGTACGATACAGCCTCTATGCCCAGGGGATCGATCTTTATGTCGCACCTACCTATGATGAAAGCGGCTCATGGCAGGCGACACTTCGACATATCGGAAAAGAGGGAAGAACCTTTGTGATAGGTTGCTGTATGGCATACAAGAAAGAGGATATCCTCTCACAATGTCCAAAGCTTAAACCCTACTACAAAGAGGCAGGCGAATGGATCAATACAGGCAACAGTATGATCACTGATCCCAACGGCAATATCCTTGCAGGTCCTCTTTATAAAGAAAAAGGCATCCTCTATGCTGATATAGAGAGACATATTCTGCATAATGCAAAATGGAATCTTGATGTTGCAGGACATTATGCCAGACCCGATGCATTCAGGCTGATAGTCCGTAAAGAGTCTGACCCGGTCATACAAATAGAAGATAAAACAAGTTGGGAAGAAACAGATAAACCAATAATCCAGTAGTCCAGTAACCTATTTGTGTTATGATATTTCTTGAAGAGATAGATAGAATTAAACTAATCATATGATGAAATGATCTTAATAGATGAAAAACAACACTTTGCATACTATCCATAGAAAACGCAACAAAAACCTCGGTGTCCCTGAACTGGTAGCCATCGCTCTCGGCGGTATGATCGGCGGCGGGATCTTTACCGTGCTGGGGATATCGGTATCGGTGATCGGGGTACTTACCCCTATTGCATTTCTCATCGGCGGCGTACTGGCATACCTTGCAGCATACTCCTATATCAAACTAGGTGTCTACTACAAAGATGAGGGTGCTACCTACTCCTTCTTCAAAAAGACCTTTTCAGACTCTGCCTTTGCAGCTTCGTTGATCGGATGGTGGGTCATATTCGGCTATATCAGTACGCTGGCACTCTATGCCTATACGTTTTCATCCTATGCGATAAGCGGTTTTTCGTTTGGAGAGAGTGAAATAGTGCGTAAAGGAGTTGCCGGAGGGATCATCCTTATCTTTACCCTTATCAATCTCTGGAGTGTCAAAGGGATGGGGAAGATAGAGGACCTGATGGTATATATCAAACTCGTTATCCTGGTAGTGATCGCTTTTGTATTGATCAACAATGCCAATACTTCTATCCCGACGCTGATGCAAAAGAACAGCCATATCGACATACTCTCGATCTTGATCGTCTCTTCTCTCACATTTGTCGCTTTTGAAGGGTTTCAGCTCGTGATCAATGCCGTCAATGAGATGGAAAATCCCCAAATCAATATCCCCAAGGCAATCTATATCGCACTTACCCTGGCAATGTTGATCTACTTTATACTTTCTTATGGTGCTATTGTTGCTATTCCGCTTGATGACATCATCGCAAACCAGGAGTATGCCCTTGCAGCCGGGGCCAATGATATCTTGGGACATTGGGGGACTGAGCTGGTGATCGTTGGAGCGCTACTTGCGACAAGCAGTGCGATCAGCGGTACGGTATTTGGTGCTTCCAGACAAATTGCAGTGATTGCCACAGATGGCTACTTCCCCTCTTTTTTGGCAAAAAGAAAAAATGATATCCCGATCATCGCGATCATTTTTATGTCTCTTTTTGCCTTTATCTTGATCTTGATAGGAAACTTGAAGGTGATCCTTGAGTTTGGTAGCGTAACCTTTTTATTGGTCTCACTGCTGATGACATTTGCCAATCTTAAGATCTATAAGCAGACCTCCTCTTCCCTGCCTTTGATTTTGTTTGCGATTGCAGGACTCTTTATTGCTCTGATATTGATCCTCTATTTTGAATACAAAAACCAGATAGAACAACTCTATTTTATCGGTATCATCTATATGGTTCTAACCCTTGGAGCCATGCTCTTTTCATGGGGGAAGCACAGCTCATAGTTCCAAAATATGCTACAATACCCCTAAAAAATGAGGATAGTAAGCCCAATGAAACTACTTGTCTCAGCCCTGGAGCCATCGGCGAACCTCCATCTCAAAGAGGTACTCAAACATACCCGGGATATAGAGCTGATGGGGATCTTTGAAAAGAACATCGCTCAGGGTACGCCGCTCTATGATATCTCCCAGATGGCGATCATGGGGGTTGTCGATGCGATCAGGAAGCTCCGGTGGTTCTTCAGGGTGGCAGATGAGATGGTGGAGTTGGCAAAAGATGCGGACAAAGTGCTTCTGATGGACTCCTCGGGATTCAACCTGCCGCTGGCAAAAAAGCTCAAAACCAGGTATCCGGACAAAGAGATCATCTACTATATCCTTCCCCAGGTCTGGGCAAGCCGTCCCAAACGGGTCGAGAAGCTGGAGAAGTACTGTGACAGGCTGCTGGGAATACTCCCTTTTGAAGTGGACTATTACCCTCAAAAGAAAGCAGAGTATGTAGGGCATCCTCTTCTGGATGAGATCAATACGACTTACGAAAGCAGGAACGGTACGATCGCCTTTATGCCGGGAAGCCGCAGAGGTGAGATCAGTAGGCTTTTGCCGATATTCAGGGATGTAAGGAGAAAATTTGCCGACAAGAATGCGCTGCTGATCATCCCTGCTGCTTTTTCGGAGGAGAAGATCGCAGCGCTCTACGGGGATATCTCGGAGTTTGAGATCAGCAGAGATACCCACAGTGCTTTGGCACGTTCGGAATTTGCCTTCATCTGTTCGGGTACCGCGACACTGGAGGCTGCACTGATAGGAACCCCCTTCACCCTCGCCTATATCGCGAAAAAGATCGATTACTTTATCGGCAAGAAGCTACTCGGGATCACGCAGGTGGGGCTGGCGAACATCATCCTTACCCGCTACAATGGTACCACCCTGCACAAGGAACTGCTCCAGGAGGATGTCACGGCGGAGAACCTTCTGGCAGAGTATAAAAATACCGACAGGACGATCTTTGCCCGAAAAGCGGGAGAACTCAAAGACTATCTGGCGCATGGCAGCAGCGAGAATGTTGCAAAAATAATTTATAGTTGACAGAAAGGATTCATCATGCATCATAACACTAATTTTCTTGTTTCAAAGCTCCAATATGACGGTGATTTTTCATTGACATATGTATTCCCAACGAGGACGTTGGGAACGAGTACACTCCTCACCCCTCACTCCTCACTCCTCACTGTATCTCCAAAGGAGACAACATGCTAGTGCATATCTGCTGTTCGGTGGATAGCCACTATTTTCTGCAAAAACTGCGCGAGGACTACCCGGAAGAGAAACTCACAGGGTTCTTCTATGACCCCAATATCCATCCCTACAGCGAATACCGCCTGAGGCTGCTCGATGTCAAACGCAGCTGCAAGATGCTGGGTATCGATCTGATAGAGGGGGAGTATGATACCGAGGGATGGCTGGAGGCTGTCAGGGGGCTGGAAAAAGAGCCTGAAAAGGGGGCACGCTGTTCTGTCTGCTTTGACAACCGTTTTGAAGTGACGGCAAAACAGGCGGTGCATATGCTTGAAGAGAATTTCACCTCCACCCTGCTTACCAGTCCGAAAAAGTCCCTGGTACAGCTCAAACGTGCCGGTGATGCGCTGGCAAACAAATACGGACTGAAGTTCCATGCGCCTGACTACCGCAAAGCCTCTGGAACACAGGAGCAGAACCAGATGGCCAAAGAGGATGCGCTCTACCGCCAGGACTACTGCGGGTGTCTCTTCGGCCTGACGATGCAGCGTGAGCAGCAGGATAAACTGGCAGATGAACTCTTCACCCCGCTCTCTAACCAGATACAGCCCGAATCCATCGATGCCAGACTGGAAATGTATGAAAAGCGTCTTGACCTGGAAGAGGAAGGGAAAAGATACCAGATCATCAAAGAACGCTTTTTGAACTGGCGACTGCTCTTTGGGATGCTCAGGATACGCAAGGAGGTGGTGCCTGCACACTTTCTCCCCTACTCCACACTCAAAGGTACGTACACAAGGGGCAAGATGGAGTACTCTGTAGGAGAGGTACACCATATGAACCGTGATGAGGTCCGATTCATTACTCTAGAGTACTACAATGCCCTGGCGGGTACAGCGTATCAAAGTGTTGCCGAGTTGATCTTCAACCCGCCTACCTTTGATGCCGAGATGGATCTGCGCTCAAAAATCGTACACTCCCATTTTGATCTCGGAGCGATTCTTGTGGTCGAGGAGATACCGGAGAGAAAGATAGAGATCATCTGCGAATCCAAAACCTACAGTGATGTCAAAGAGTCATTGATCGTGCTTGACTAAACTTTATATTTACCAAGAATAGGGAGGACAAAACACTATCTGTGCTGGTGTCAGAAACCGAAAAATATCTCTAGGGAAACGAAAATAACATAGTTCGCTTCAAAGTCATACTGTTTTTCCCACTCTACTCTGGGTTCTATCTCATAATAGAGCCATTTTCTGTAGATATTCTGCTTATAGACCCCATAGAGACTATACTTGGTGATCTCATTTTCAGGCTGGGTCTGCCCCCAGGTTGAAACACCTATTTGATATCCCTTGTTGAAATTGGTCGTTTTGTTGTAAGAGAGTGTAGAGTAGTATCTCATACCATCAATCTCTTGTTTGCTATTTCTTCCCAGATGTATCCTGAACATGGCATCCTCGTCGGTAAACCTGTCAAAATAGAAATTGGTCTCCTCTTCAAAATGATACTCATTGGAGTATTTAAAGGACTGGCTTACCCGGTTTCTCCATCTTCCTATGTCATAGGGAAGCCAAAAATGGGTCAGAAGATAGGGGTTGTCGTAACTGTGTATCCCCACCGAAGCAAAAGAGTGGATAGAGTTCTTGACCGGCAAAGTATATCTCAACCCGATACTCCCCTCGGTCATATCCCTGTAATCACCCCTTCTCCGCTTCTCCTCCTCATCCTCGTTTTCGATGAAGAGATTCACCCGGTTTCTTGTCTTCGGTAGAGTAAGAGATGCCCTGAATGAGGTAAAAGGTTTCAACTTGTTGGCTTTGTAGTCATATTTGAGTGTAGTTTTCCACAAGGCATAGCTTTTGGTATAGACTTCATCAAAGATCTCATCTTTGAAAAAAGCGGAGAACCAGTCATTGATCGGGGGCTCATCTTTACTCTCGGTGGTATCGTTTTGATGATCGATCCTCGTGGCATTGGTCTCAAAGAGGTAGTGATAGGAGGAGAGCTTTTCATCAAGATGATAGGAAAAGGTGTGAAGTTTATGGGTAAAAAAACGATGATACGCATCAGCCCACCCATCTTCTGCAGAAGCATTATGCTCTGCCCATGTAACGCTGATAAACAGTATGTTTAAAATAATAAAACGTATCATAGTTTATTCTACTACCAAAAATATTAAACTATAATTTTTTATGATAGAATCTCGCTTATGAATTTGTCATTTGCTGCGCCATGGTTTTTACTATTATTGTTATTGCTCCCCTGTTTTGTCTGGTGCAAAGTGCATACAAAGCACTTCTATTTCCCAAAAACAGAGTGGATCAGTACGCATATCCCCCTCTTTTCTCTGAACCTCTGGCTGAAGATCATCCTCTTTGCTTTGATGGTGATCGCTCTGGCTGAGCCCTATCTCTACGATCCAAGTTCCAACAGCAGTAAACGGGGGCGCGATCTTGCTTTGGTACTGGATGCCAGCGGATCGATGGCGCAAAGCGGCTTTCATACCAAAGACCGCTTCAAAAACCGCTATGATGCGAGTATCGAACTTGCCAAAGATTTCGTAAAAAAACGCCTCGATGACAATATCGCCGTAGTAGTCTTCGGTACTTTCGCCTATACCGCTTCGCCGCTTACCTATGATCTGGAGGGGGTATCCTATCTGCTGGATATGAGCAGTGTAGGCGTGGCCGGAGAGAGCACGGCGATCGGTGATGCACTGATGCAGGCACTGCATACGCTAAGCTTTGGAGAGGCTGAAAACAAGGTGATCGTTCTGCTCACAGACGGCCATCACAATGCAGGCAGCATCTCTCCCCGCCAGGCAGTAGAGAAAGCGAAAGAAGCAGGGATCAAGATCTATACCATAGGCATAGGAGAAAAGCATGAGTATGATGCTGCACTCATGGAGACTATTGCCAGCGAAACGGGAGCAAAAAGTTATGCAGCTACCAATGCAGAGGGATTGGCAAAGATCTACGAACAGATAGAAAACCTCGAGCCAAGCGCTATACGCTCGGAGAACTACCTCAATCGCAACGCTCTGGCATTTTACCCTATGACACTTGCCGCACTCCTGCTTTTGGGATGGATACTCGCGCAACGGGGGATGCTCACCCCAGGGAAGTATAAGGAGGCGGCATGAGTATACTCCATCCTTCTCTGCTTTGGCTGCTGCTGCCGATTGCCGTACTTTTCTACTATCGATCCAGGCAGATCACCGATACGATACATCTGATCGTACTTGCGCTTCTTGTGATAGCGCTTAGCAGGCCGGTGGTGGACCAGGGAGCCCAGGAACGGAAAATAGAGGCACAGGAGATCATTATCGCGCTGGATGTCTCCTACTCGATGCGTGCGGATGACATTGCGCCCAGCCGTTATGAGTTTGCAGTGCAGACCATAGAGGCTCTGCTGGAAGAAAATCTCAATGATAATATCACCCTCATTGCCTTTACAACCAATCCGCTTCTTCTCTCTCCGCCGACTACGGATCATCAGTTGATTTCACTCGCACTGAGAAGTTTGAAACCTGAGAATATTCTCACACACGGAACCTCTCTTGAAAAACTTCTGAAGCGGGTTTCTGAACTTCCGATGAAGGAGAAAAACCTGATACTGATCAGTGATGGAGGAGATGAGAAAAACGAACTTATATTAAATAGTATCATCAGGGAGAATGGGATCCGTCCGATCATTCTTGCTATGGGAACCTCTAGAGGATCAACGATCTCCAAACCTGATGGAAGTTCCCTCAAAGATAATGAGGGCAATCTTGTGATCTCACGGATCAACCCACTGCTTGAAACATTGGCTGCAGACAACAGCGGCAGTTACCTGACACCGATGAACTCACCTGAAGCAACGGCAGCAGAGCTTCAGGAGGCGCTTGATACACAGGAGGCAGAGAAACAGCAGCTCAGCAAGATGACACGCTCCTATGTCGAACTCTATCCCATCCCCCTTTTTGCAGCACTGCTCCTCTTTCTGCTTGTGCATACACGCGGCGTCAAATATCTTATGCTTCTCTCTGTACTCTTTGGTTCTCAGGCACAAGCATCCGTTTTAGACCTGATCAAGCTGGACAATGCCTATCATGCCTATGCACAAGAAGAGTATCACCGTTCTGCAGAGTTACTTACCGGTGTGTCGACTCCGACACTGCAAAGCCAGGTAGCGTTGGCGAACAGCTACTATAAACTCGGAGAGTATAAACGCGCGATCAAAACCTACCAGGGTATCCGCTCAACCTCTCCTCAGGTAAAACAGATGCTTTACTACAATATCGCCAATGCCTATACCCAACTGGAATCCTACGACAAAGCAAGAAGATACTATACGCAGGCGCTGCAGCTTGGAGAAGATGAGGATGCCCGTGCCAACCTGGCTTTGGTCGCTCTCCTTCAGGAGAAAAAAGACTCTCTGGGAATAGCCCATCCAAAGTCACAGAACAATTCCGGTTCCAAATCCGAGGATCAGGAGCAGACAGAGGGCAAGGAGACACGCAGCGAAGATCAGCCCAGTTCAGGATCAGGAAGCGGCGGCAGCGAACAGAAACAGAAGAACAAAGAGAAGATGAAACTGATCGAGGATAGACAGAGCAAGCAGGAACAGCCTCTTGGCTCCAAAGTGTATGAAATAATAAATAAAGGGTATATCCATGAAAAACAGCCTTGGTAAAAAGATGGTATCTATTTTTATATTTTTTAGTATTGTCCTTTTATACGGAGAAGGATTTACATCAAATGCTATACTAGATAAAGAGGATGCCTACATCAAAGAACCCGTGATCCTCACTTTCGAGATCAAACAGACTGACCACTCCAAAGTCATGTTCTTTGACTTCACTCTGGCAGAAAGCGATGCGTACGAGTTCCATCGCCTGGATGCCAAAGAGATCGATAGCTATCAGGGAGCACAGATACACTATACCTACCTTATCTACCCGCTCAAAAGCGGTATCATAGATATCAGTTTTCATCTTATCCAAAAAGTGACAACCAAAGAAAACGTCGCTTACAGTTTTTCCGGGGACAGAGACAACGTAAAAGGCATCACTACGACCGATACCCCTATTGCGCTGAAGCCTTTGCAACTGACTGTTAAGCCGCTTCCTGAAGGCACAGAGCTTGTAGGAGATTTTACACTCACGCACCAAATAAAAAACCATGAAGCCAATGCGTATGAGCCGATACCATTCAATATCGAGATCAAAGGGAAAGGCTACCCGCCGATACTTGAAAATATCTTTCTCCCCACAGATGACTATACGCTTTTTCAGGAGACACCTGAAATCAGAGCGATCCGTACCGCCGAAAATACCTACAATACGGTCATCTACTCCATGGCTATGAACGCAAAAAAAAGTTTCACTTTAGATGAGATCGAGATAAAGGCATTCAATCCGACCACGCAAAAAAGCTATATACCGACAATACCCAAACAGGAGTTTATCATCAACCCTATTGCACACTCTGCCTTGGTGGACAAAGTGGATTCTCCGGCACCGCTGAAAGCCTCTGACTGGTCCTGGATAGGTACGCTTATGGGGTATATCGTGGTCTTTTTCTCAGGTTTTTTAACAGCCAAGAGTGTACAATGGCATCAAAAAGAGAGACACAAGAGCGATCCGTTTATCGAAAAAATCACCCGAACAAACGATCCAAAAAAACTGCTAAGCCTGCTGATCGCCGAAGACAGTAAAAAGTTTGCATCAGCCATAGAGAAGCTGGAAGCGCATCTCTACAGTAAAAAAGCGCTTGATCTCAAAGCGATAAAAAAGGAACTCAATGCATAAGAAGATAGAGGTACTCAAAAAAGAACTCTCCAAAGCCGTTATCGGACAGGAACAGATGATAGACGGTCTGCTGATCGGGCTGCTCAGTGACGGGCACATCCTTGTAGAAGGGGTTCCCGGCCTGGCGAAGACCACAACGATCAATGCCCTTTCCAAAGCGCTCGGTCTTGAAAGCAAACGGATACAGTTCACCCCTGACCTCCTTCCGTCAGATATCATCGGTGCACAGATCTATAATCCTCAGACCAATGACTTTGGCATCAAAAAAGGGCCGCTCTTTACCAACCTGCTTCTGGCAGACGAGATCAACCGTGCTCCGTCCAAAGTACAATCAGCCCTGCTCGAAGTGATGCAGGAGCGTCAGGTGACCATCGGTGATGAAACGTTCAGGATCGAACCTCCCTTTCTGGTGATGGCGACACAGAACCCCATCGAACAGGAGGGTGTCTACGCGCTGCCTGAGGCACAGCTGGACAGGTTTATGATGAAGCTGGTGGTGACGCATAACAGCGAAGAGGATGAACTGGCCATCATGCGCAAGGCTGCAACGAAAAGCTTCGAGAAGGTCGAACCGGTGCTCGATAGAGAAGAGCTCGATGAACTGAGGAAAGAGGTCAATCATGTCTATGTCGATGGAGAAGTGGAGCGTTATATCGTGCAGCTGATCGCAGCGACCAGGGAACCTGAGAGATTTGGCCTGGAGAGTTTAAAAACTGAGCTGATGTACGGTGCGAGCCCCAGAGCTTCGATAGATCTCTACAAAGCAGCCAAGGCCAAGGCATTCCTCCGGGGCAATGACCATGTCACTCCTGCTGATATCGGGTTTGTCGTACATGATGTCCTTCGCCACCGAATTGTCCTCAGCTACGAAGCCAGAGCCAAAGGAATCAGTCCCGATGAGATCATCTCCAAGATCATCCGGGAAGTACCTATACCGTAATGTCACTCGCGCTTAAAACCCTACAGCTCAAAGCCAGATACCAGGTCTACACCCTGCTTGCGGGTAATAACCTTTCCAAAATGCATGGGGAGGGGTATGACTTCAGTGAACTCAGAGAGTACCAGATCGGAGATGATGTCAGGAAGATCAACTGGACCATCACTGCAAAACTGGGACGTCCCTATGTCAAAGAGCTGCATGCCAACAGAGAGCTCTCGGTAGTTGTCGCAGCGATGATGGATGGCAGCCTCTACTTTGGCGAAGATAATCTCAAACAGCATACCATCACTGAGATCGCTACGATCCTTGGCTACTCTGCCCACCACAACAACGATCTCTTTACAGGATTCAATTTTCATAATGATAAACATAGTGTGACGCCGCC
>DSDW01000013.1 GCA_011048515.1 Campylobacterota bacterium
CACTTTTCAGCTATCCTGTACTCATGGCAGCTGATATTCTGCTTCTTGATACAGAGAAGGTTCCCGTAGGGAAAGACCAGATCCAACATGTAGAGATGACACGCGATATCGCGATCAAGTTCAACAACGAATATGGCGAGCTCTTTGTACTGCCTGACCACCTGGTACAAGAAGAGGTGGCAACCATCCCAGGGATCGACGGGCAGAAGATGAGCAAGAGTTACAACAATGCGATCGATCTCTTTATGGATGAGAAATCGCTTCAGAAAAGATGCAACAAGATCGTCTCATCCTCTACACCCCTGGGCGAACCGCTTGAGTATGAGGGAGACAATATCTATGCAATGGCTTCTCTCTTCTTGAACGAGGAGGAGAAACGCGAACTTCAGATACGCTACAAGAGCGGCAAAGAGGGATACGGCCACTTCAAAAAATATCTCAAAGAACTGATCTGGGAAGAACTTGGTGAAGCGAGAGAGAAGAGAGAGTACTACCTGAACCATATGGATGAAGTCCATGATATTCTGGCTCAGGGAGCTAAAAAAGCGTCTGCCATCGCTTCGGTCAAGATGGAAAAAGTCAAAGCAGCAATAGGGCTCTAGGCCCTGCTGCTCTATTCTGATGCATCGACGATCGCGTCTATATCACTCATGATGTCGCTCAGAGGATCGTTAGCAGGCCTGGCCTCTTCCGTGGAAGCACTTACGTTCTCTTCCTCTGATTCACCTGCAGTACTCTCCTCAGAAGGTGTTATGTCCGGATCAGCACCCGCTTGTGCAGGAGCCGTCTTCACAGCTCCCTCCTCATATCCTTCCAGGTTGGAGATATAATTCTCTTTTTTCTCCACATTCTCTACCGCACTACCGATAGTATGAACCAAGCCTTCTTTTTTGGTTTCAACTTTAATGACTGCAATATTTTCAGCGGATCCTTCTGTTGTCGGATCCACTTTCACATCCACATCTTCATACCCTTCCAAAGTATCAAGATAACTTGTTTTCTTCTCCTCTTTTACCTCTTCACCATGCAGAGAGTGTGCAACTTCCGGATCATACTCTCTCGTTGTATCCCCGTCAGAGGAGATCACATTATACTGAATAACAAGTCCGATCACCACCAGCGAAAGGATGATCACCAGTCCCACAGCCAGATTTTCTAATAGTTTTTTCATCACATGCCTCTTTAGTTTCTTACGGTTGTAAACCCTAACATTTTCCACATCTGGAAACCGCCGCGGTAGTATGAAATCTTATCTGACGGATATCCTCTCTCAAGCAGGTTTCCGATCATCTCTGTAGACTTTTCACACCACAAACCGTCACAATAGATCACCAATTCCATCGCATCATAAGCATTCCATGTTCCGTCACTGCGCTGCTTCATACCTAAAGAAGTTAGGATTTTATTCATCGCTGCGTCGTTTTTTCTTATTTTTGAAGGAATATTTACTGCTGAAGGGATAGACTCATTTTTATAATGCTCCTTGTCTCTTACATCAATAAGCATGCCCTTTTGTATGTTGACTTTCTCTTTCATAAACTGAAGTACCTCAACCTCACCGATCGTCACTACCCCGTTTTTAAGATTGATCGGCTGGATATATTGCCCCGGCCGGTAGGTTTTTGCATATTCACCTGTTAGTTTATGCTTCGTATCCTGAATACGGTGAACTTTGACGGCTTTGCCTTTATGGTAGACATAGAGATAGGACATATCGGGCGTGATCTTTACTTTGTCATACTGTCCTGCCTGCAATAGTGTCACTGCACCCAATGCTGTTAATAGTAGTCTCAATTTCATTATTTTGCCTCCTGTGAAGGTACGATCGTAGTAAAGCCCAGAAGTTGCCACGCCTGCATACCGCCTCTATAGTATTTCATCTTCTCTTCAGGGTACCCTATCTCGGAGAGTGCATTGATCGCTGTAGGGGACTGTCCGCACCATGCGCCGTTGCAATAGAACAAGATAGTCTTGGCATTGGAAAAATCCCAGACACCCACACCTTTTTTTACCCCGCCAAGTTCGCTAAGCACTTTGTCTCTCTCCGGGCTATCCGCTAGAAAGAGTTTAAACGGGATATTGACCGAACCCGGTATCGCACTCTTTTGATACCAGTTCTCCAGTCTCGCATCGATCAATAGACCTTTCTGATGCTCCAAAAACTCCAATACTTCCAGTTCACCATACGTCTCAACCTTGTCGCTTACCTTGAAGGGTTCGATAAAAAACGGCGGAGAAGGCCGCGAGGTCAGTGCGAATGCATTGGTCAGGTAACTGTCTGGCCTTTGTTCCCGTTCTATTTTGTAGGTTTTTCCGTTTGCCTTTATCTCTACAAAAGGGACTCCCTTTACGATCTCAACTTCACTGGCCTGCAACAGGCCTGAAGCGACTAAAGCCGGGACAAGATAGCTTAACTTCATACTTAACTCCTGATTTCACTTATGATTTGATTATGAGGCGTGTACAGCAGCAATACAGTTAGGCTTTCAAACCGTCTGGAACATAGCTCACTCGTAACTTCCTGGAAAATCATGGAACTCCACCAGTTCCAAGATCATCCATCCCTACCCCTCTGCACACCATAATCGTGAATGATCATTGTAGCATATAGTTAATTATATTTTATAATTATTGAAGTGAATAATAATTCTATCTTCTTAATAAGGTAAAAATTATTAAATCCGGAGTAAGGAGAAAGAGACTCTTGGAAAGAGTTAATTTTATGAAATCATGGTCAATCAGAGCTATCAGTCATTCAGCCATCGCTTGGCTATCGTACGCAACCCCTCCACATTGTCAGAAGCATAGATACTAAGTTTTGTCTCATTGACCTTCTCTTTGATGCCATGTGTCTCTTCAAGGTACTCAACGATCGCTTCACCCGAATGGATCAGGGTGGGCTTGTCATCAAAATAGCCCTTGATCGATTCAGAGATCAGAGGAAAATGTGTACATCCCAGAATGATCGCCTGGGGTGTTTCTATCTCTTTGAAGTAGTGCTCCATCGTTTCATGGAGTAATGGCCCATCAAAGATCCCCTCTTCCACCATGGAGACGAAAAGTCCGGTCTGTCTTGCCGTAAGATTTTGGTAGCCGAGCAGCTCTAGCGCATCCTGATAACGTTTTGATGCGATCGTCGCACGCGTTCCGATGATCAGTATCTGGGCATCTTTGTCCATAAGACTGTTTTCCAATGCTCTGATACCCGGCTCAATCACTCCTACCACCGGATAAGCGGCCTTTCCCTGCATTTCGGTGATCGCATAGGCGCTGACCGTGTTGCATGCCGTGATAAGAAGGTCAATATCAAAATTGTTGAAAAATTCAAGTGCCTCAAGCGCATAGCGGATCACCGTATTGGCATCTTTTGGTCCGTAGGGGACCCGCGCCGTGTCACCATAGTAGATGATCTCTTCAAAGAGTTTATGGTCCAGGAGGGATTTCACAACGCTCAATCCTCCGGCTCCCGAGTCAAATACACCTACTTTCAAAAGGAATCCTTTTTAAATAATGAGGAGTGAGGAATGAGGAGTGAGGAGTTTAGGTATGCTTTTCGTGCGAAAAGCTTTGATAAAAAAAAGTGCAATGAAAGTTTTATACTATAAAACATACCGGTATTTTTCACTCTTCACTCCTCACTTTTCATTCTTCACTTTTTATGAGCCTAAGCTCATAAAATTACGCTCCCTCGTTCATCAGGGAAAGAAACTCTTCGTTGGACTTGGTCTTGAGCATTTTCGAGTAAAGGAATTTCAGCCCCTCTACCTCTTCCATGTTCTGCATTGCAGTTCTAAGTGCCCAGACTTTCTGGAGCGTTTCAGGACTTACAAGAAGCTCTTCTTTACGCGTTCCGGACTTCGTCACATCGATCGCAGGATAGATACGGCGTTCAGAGACATGGCGGCTGAGCACCACTTCTGAGTTACCTGTACCTTTGAACTCTTCAAAGATCACCTCATCCATACGGCTTCCCGTCTCGATCAGTGCGGTTGCAATGATCGTAAGACTTCCGCCCTCTTCGATATTTCTGGCCGCACCGAAGAAACGCTTGGGTTTATGCAGTGCATTCGCATCTACCCCTCCGGAGAGTACTTTTCCGGAGCTTGGTGTAACGGTGTTGTAGGCACGTGCAAGTCTCGTGATGGAGTCCAGCAGGATGATCACATCTTTACCCATCTCTACACGTCTTTTCGCTTTTTCGATCACCATTTCGGCTGTTCTTACATGGTTTTGTGCAGGCAGGTCAAACGTGGAGCTGTAGACCTCCCCCTTCACCGAACGCTGCATATCGGTTACCTCTTCGGGTCTCTCATCGACCAGGAGGACCATCAGTGTTGCATCCGGATTGTTATAGGTGATACCGTGCGCAAGTTCTTTGAGAAGTTCTGTTTTCCCCGTACGTGGAGGCGCAACGATCAACGCTCTCTGCCCTTTCCCGATAGGGGTAAAGAGATCCAGTACCCTGCCTGTCATCTTCATCGGATTGTACTCGAGCTTGAGCTGTTCGCTGGCATAAAGCGGCGTAAGGTTGTCAAAAAGCGGTCTTTGTTTTGACTGCTCCGGGGCGAGGTAGTTGATCGCTTCGATCTTGAGCAGCGCGTTATACTTCTCCTGCTCTTTGGGAGCACGTACCTGGCCGGTAACGATATCCCCGTTTCTCAGTGCAAAACGCTTGATCTGTGTACTGCTTACATAGGTATCGTTGCTGGAGTTGGCAAAGTTGCCGTCTTCTGAACGCAGGAAACCGTACCCGTCGGGCAGGATCTCAAGAATTCCCGTAAAGAGGATGAATCCCCCCTGGTTTACCTGTGATTTGAGGATCTCAAAGATCAGGTCTTTTCTCTGGAATTCGTTCGGGTTTTCAACCTGTACCTCTTTTGCGATCTCTACAAGTTCTGCCAAAGGCAGTTTCTGGAGCTCTTCGACCTTATGCCCTTTGACGGGTGCATGTGTCCTGTTGGTGCTTTTTTTGCTTTTTGTTGGTGCCTTGGCATTGGCGGTACCGGAAGATTTTTGATTGTCGCTCATGTGTCCTCTTGAGTGTTTTGGAAATTATTCTTAGAAGATTATGTATGGTTAATAGTTATCTAAAACTAAGTAGTAAGCGTATTATAAACCTTTTAAACTAAATTTTAAGTTAAGGCATAAAACAACAGAGACGGATAGAGTACCGGTCCGAGCAGAAAATACCATGATGGGATACGCCACATCAACATCTGCGCAAATGCTTCGGAAACCAGACGCTCTTTAAAAACTTTTTTGAGAAGCTCCAGCTTGTAGAAAATATCAAAAACCTTCATCGCCACCAAAAATATCATGCTGATATTGAGTATGCCCGTGACCATGACGACAAAGAGTACAAAATAAAATCCCGGATGTACGGCAAAGAGAAGAAAAATCGACTTTTGCGCATAGTGATTGAGCCGCTCCAGAACTCCAAGAAGCGTAGGTGCCCTCTGGATATGGGCCTCAAGAAGTTCTGCCACAAAAAGCATAAAAGTAAGTAAAAGTGCTGTTTCCATGTGGGATTTTACTCTTATTTGGATAAAATTCATGTAAATTTACCGGAGGACTTTGACTTGGCAGACTGCACCTGTACCCACTGTAACCTTACGTTTGATGAGAGTGTGATGATCAATGAAGAACATAACGGCCAGACACTCCACTTTTGCTGCAGGGGGTGCCAGGGGGTCTACCACCTGCTTGAAGATGAAGGCCTTGGCACTTTCTATGAAAAACTTGGAGATACAAAACTCCAGCCCCCCTCAGCGCTTGAAGGCGACCTGGAGAAGTTCGATCTTGAAGGCTTTGAAAAACGTTATGTCACGGTGCATGATGACGGACTGCATGAGATCAACCTGATCATCGAGGGGATACACTGTTCTGCCTGTGTCTGGCTCAACGAAAAAGTACTGCACAAGCTTGAAGGAGTGATGGAAGCCACCATCAACTACACCAACAACAAAGCCAAGGTCATCTGGGACCCCGAAGAGGTGAAACTCTCCAAGATCATCGAAACGATCCGCTCCATCGGATACAATGCCTACCCTTATGACCCGAAACTCCAGGAGGAGCGTGCGGTCAAAACGCGCAAAAGCTACTATATGCGTATCCTTGTAGCTGTGTTCGGTTCTATGAACATCATGTGGCTGGCTGTCGCACACTATGCGGGATACTTCGGGGGGATAGAACAGTCCTTTAAGGATATTCTCAATGTGGCCGAGTTCATCTTGGCCACACCGGTACTTTTCTACTCAGGATGGATCTTTTTCAGAGGTGCCTACTACGGCTACAAAAACAAAACCGTCAATATGGATACCCTCGTTGCTTCCGGAGCACTCTCGGCCTATATCTACTCCATCTATGCGATGGTCACGCAGCGCGGAGAGGTCTACTTTGACTCGGTCACGATGATCATTACCTTTGTACTGGTAGGAAAATATCTGGAGGTGCTCAGCAAAAAGCATGCCGTCGATACGCTCGATCACATCATAGGCAGTACCCCTACCGAAGTGACTACGATCAAGGAGGGCGTCAAATCACTCGTCGGCGTTGACAACGTCATCATAGGGGACATCATAGAACTCAAACCGGGGGAGAAAGTCGTCATTGACGGTATCCTCACCCGCGGAGCTGCCTCTTTTGATGAAAGTTCGCTGACAGGAGAGAATGAACCGGTCTACAAAGAACAGGGGGATGAGATCCTCAGCGGCTCGATCTGTCTGGACTCAACCATTCACTATGAGGCCAAGAAGGATGCGTCAAGCTCTCTGCTTACCTCCATCGTGAATCTCCTGGAGGAGTCCATCACCAAAAAACCCCGCATCGAACAGCTTGCCAATACTGTCTCAGGATACTTCTCCACAGTGATCCTCATCATCGCCCTGCTTACTTTTGCAGGATGGTTCTACGCTACGGGAAGCTTTGAACAGGCACTGATCATCGGTATCTCTGTCATTGTCATCGCCTGTCCATGCGCACTGGGACTTGCAACACCGATGGCATCGCTTGTGGGTATCTCCATGTCGGCCAAAAGGAATATCCTCTTCAAAGAGGCAACCTTTCTTGAGACGATGGCCAAGAGCAGACTGCTTGCACTTGACAAGACCGGCACCATCACCGAGGGAAAACCCTCGGTACAGACAGAGAGAGTACTCGAAGCGTTTGATTTCAGTCTTCTCTATTCGCTTGTCAACACATCAAGCCACCCGGTCTCCAAGGGAATACTCGCACATCTGGAATCAAAGCATGAGAAGCTGGAAAGTTATCAGCTAGAAGATATCAAAACCATCCAGGCAAAAGGGGTCGAAGCAAGCTATCATGGTAAAAAACTGACCGGGGGCAATGCCGCATTCATGCAGGCTTCCGGCATTACCGTAGATGAACAAAGTGAGTATACCCTCTTCTATTTTGCGATCGATGACAGACTGGTAGCACGCTATGAACTCAGCGATACCATCAGAGAAGGTGCAGCGGAGGCGGTCGGGATGATCCGGGAGATGGGTATCAGGGTCGTTATGCTCACGGGAGACAATGAACAGAGTGCCAAAAGGGTCGCAGAGGCTGTCGGGATCAGCGAATTCTATGCCAGATTACTGCCTGATGAAAAAGCCAAAAAGATCGACCAGTTCCATGAAGAAGGCGAGATTGTCGTCATGGCAGGAGACGGGATCAACGATACGATAGCCCTTGCCTCTTCCGATATCGCCATAGCGATGGGGAACGGAGCGGATGTGGCCATCTCGGTGAGTGATGTGGTCCTGCTCGATGAAAGCCCGATGAGCATTTATGAATCCTACAGGCTCTCCAGACGTACCTTCCGGGCGGTCAAGGAGAACCTCGGGTTCTCGCTCATGTACAACGTCGTAGCCGTACCGCTTGCAGTCGCAGGCTTTGTCAATCCGCTGGTTGCGGCACTCTCAATGAGTTTAAGTTCACTTGTTGTTGTGGGCAACTCAATGCGTATTAAAACATTAAAATTCAAAAAGGATAAGTAAGTGTCAGAAGGTATTGTGATATTAATGATCGGTGTCTCTACTCTGCTTGGAGCTCTGGGACTCATCGGACTTCTATGGGGGATCAAAACCGGACAGTTTGACGACCACTCCAAGTTTATCGACAGTGCACGCTTTGACGGAGAAGATGCACTCAGGGATGCCGTGATGATGGAAGAGAAGAAAAAGAAACGCCACGAGAAGAAAAAAAAGGATGAAAAAGCCTACGGACCACCGGATTAACGGGAAGGGCTAACCTGGACTATGTTAAAATATCAATCAATATTAAAGGAGTCTTTATGCATATGAAAAAAATTATTCTGGGCAGTTTTCTCCTCAGCACTCTGCTGAGTGCGCAGAACGCTGTCTCTTTGAATATCAACGATGAGGATGTAGAGGTTCAAACCTCTCTGGACCTCAATAATTTCATGAGCTATACAAGCGGTACGCTCTATACCTTCGATGCAAACTATCTGCATAGTGACGGTGACAACCTTTTGGGTATCGGCTTCTCCGGGGAGAATCAGCTTCAGGGGACCAATGGATTGCGTGTTAGCCTGGGGCTCAAAGCCGTCTTCGCAGATGAGTTCGCCGCGATCCCGCTTCTCGCAAGGGCTTCCTATACCCTCCCCCTGGCCGATACTGTCCCACCGATAACCGTGGAGATGAATGTTGCCTATGCACCTAAAATACTGAGCTTCAATGAAGCAGAGAGATACACCGAATTCCGCACCCAGCTGGGTATGGAGCTGGTTCCAAACATCCATCTCTTTACAGGATACAGATACATCGATACGGACTACAAAGCATTTGACCACACATTCAATGAGAGCTTCTATCTCGGACTGAAATTCGGTTTTTAGACAAATATCACTAAAAGGGGAAGTTCATGGCGATTTTAGTCACCGGCGGCGCAGGATACATCGGATCTCATACCTGCGTGGAGCTGTTGGAAGCAGATTATGAGATCGTTATCTTCGACAATCTCTCCAATGCCTCCAGGGAGAGCATAACACGTGTAGAAAAGATTACCGGCAAAAAGGTCCCCTTTATCCGTGGCGACATACGCAACAGAGAGGATCTCCACCATGCGTTCAACACCTACCCGATTGATGCGGTGATCCATTTCGCCGGCTTGAAAGCGGTCGGAGAGTCCGTGGCACATCCGCTGAAATACTATGACAACAACGTACATGGGACGACTGTTCTGTGCGAAGTGATGGCATCATACAGATGCAGGTCGATCGTCTTCAGCTCTTCTGCCACCGTCTACGGAGATCCCCATACCACACCGATCAAAGAAGATTTCCCGTTGCAGGCTACCAACCCTTATGGCAGAAGCAAACTCTTTATCGAAGAGATACTGCGCGATCTTCACACCTCGGACAACCGATGGAAAGTGGTGCTGCTCAGGTATTTCAACCCGGTCGGTGCGCACGACTCCGGACTGATCGGCGAGGATCCCAACGGTATACCCAACAACCTGATGCCTTTTATCTCCCAGGTAGCCGTAGGAAAGAGAGAGTACCTCTCCGTCTTCGGTGATGATTACGATACCCATGACGGTACGGGAGTGAGGGACTATATCCATGTGGTCGATCTGGCAAAGGGGCACCTCAAGGCCCTGGAAAAGATCGGCAGTATTGACGAAGTGCTGGCGGTGAATCTTGGGACAGGGCAAGGATACTCGGTACTGGATATGGTCAAAGCCTTTGAGAAGGCATCCGGGAAGAAAGTACCCTACCGTATCGCACCTAGAAGAAGCGGCGATGTTGCAAAGTGTTTTGCCGACCCCAGTTATGCCAAAGAGGTCTTAGACTGGGAGGCAACCAAAGATATAGAAGCAATGTGCGAAGACAGCTGGCGGTGGCAATCACAAAACCCTAACGGATATGAAGGAAATGAATGATTAAAAAATCGATCTTTAGAGAGTATGATATCAGAGGTATCTTCGAAGAGGAGCTCAATGAACAGAGCGTGAAACTGATAGGCTACTATCTTGGACAGCGCATCACAGGTGATAAAGTGGTGGCGATCGGGTATGATGCACGTTCACACTCCCCTATCCTTCGTGACTACCTTACCTCAGGGCTCAATGCGGCCGGATGCAAGGTCCTCGATATGGGGATGGTCGCTACACCGGTCAACTACTTTTGCAACTACAACGAGATCGACGGATACAGAACCGATGCTTCAGTCATGATCACCGGGTCACACAATCCGAGCGAATACAACGGATTTAAGATCACGATCGATCAGGCACCTTTTTTCGGAGAGGAGATCTATGCCCTCGGAGAGGAGATCATCAAGCACCAGGAGCAGAAGATCGAAGATGATACCAACCGAGTTGAGATCGATGCAAAAACCCCCTATATCAACTACATGGTCAAGGAGTTTGCCCACCTCAAAGGGCTGGACAAAAAGATCGTCATCGATTGCGGCAACGGCGTTGCAGATACGGTGATTACTGATATTTTCGATGCCCTGGAACTCGACTATAGAGGGTTGTACTGTGACCCTGACGGCAGTTTCCCCAACCACCATCCCGACCCTTCTGTGGAAAAAAACCTCAGAGATGTGAAAAAGGCGCTGGAGGACGAAGGGGATATCGCCTTTGCCTATGACGGGGATGCCGACCGTATCGCCGTGCTGACGCACAAGCACAACATCAAGGGGGACCAGATGGCACTGCTCTTTGCCATGCAGATGGAAAACCCGACGGTCATCGGGGAGGTCAAATGCTCCCAGGTGATGTATGACGAACTGGAACGTCGCGGCGCCACAGCGATCATGTACAAGACCGGCCACTCGAACCTCAAGGTAAAGATGAAAGAGACAGGTGCCGATCTTGCCTGCGAGGTGAGCGGGCACATCTTCTTCAAACACCGTTACTTCGGATATGATGATGCCATCTACGCGACATTGAGAATGCTTGAGCTGATCGCTGAAGGGATCGACCTGGACAAAGAGATCGATGCACTGCCTCAAGTTTTTTCCACCGAGGAGATCAAGGTAGAAACGACTGAAGAAGAAAAGTTCCTCATCATCGACAAGGTCAAAGAGCTTCTTATCAATCCTCCGGCAGACTTTCCCGTCATTCTCAATGTCATCGATGTTGACGGTGTTCGTATCAACTTTGAACATGGCTGGGGGCTGGTGCGCGCCAGCAACACGACCCCGGTACTGGTCACACGGTTTGAATCCACGGATGAAGCCCTGGCAAAAAGCTATGAGACAAAAGTAAACGCACTGATCCAAAAGGCAAAAGATTCATTATGAAAAACAGACTCTACTTTGTATCCAACCATCCGAAAGCACAGGCCCATGCCCTCCAGGCAGTCCAAAAGGAACAGGGGAAGATAGGATATTACTCCCTTCCAGATCAGGATATCACACCGATTCTGGAATATGCCGAAAAGATCCCTGAGAGTGTTGAAAGTATCGCTATCATAGGCATCGGAGGCAGTTCACTCGGGGCAAAATCGATCTACGAGTTTGTCAAACCGGTCAACAACCTCAAACGCACCCTCTATCTTTTTGAAAGTACCGATCCTATCGATATCAACTCTACCCTCAAACAGATCGATCTGGCAAAGACGCACTTCATTGTGATCTCCAAATCCGGCACTACGGTAGAGACCTTTGCTATCTATAAGTATGTTTACTCCCTACTCCCGGATATCTCTGCGTATACCTTTATCACTGATCCGGGTTCACCGCTGGACAGGTATGCGCAGGAGGTCAGTGCGAAGGTACTCTATGTCCCTCACAATGTAGGCGGACGCTTCTCTGTTCTCTCCTCTGTCGGACTGCTTCCTCTTGTCCTGTGCGGTATCGATGTTGTTTCTCTGCTTGAAGGAGCAAAAAGAGTGAAAGAGAGCTTTTTCCAGCAGGGATATATGCAGGAACCTCTGCTCAAAAAAGCGGTCTTCTATGCCAAAAACCATGCCCGCTACAACATCAACTGTATCTTTGCCTACTCAGAATCACTCAAATATTTTTGTGAATGGTATGTGCAGCTGTGGGGCGAGAGTCTGGGGAAACACCAGAGACACTCCGCCTTTCACGTGGGGCTTACGCCCATCGGCCTGATAGGTCCCAAGGACCAGCACTCCTTTCTGCAGCTTTTGACAGACGGGACCCGTGACAAATCCATCACCTTTGTCAAGATCGAAAACTTTGAAGAGGGGATGATGATACCCGATATCTCCCTGCCTCACCTGGAGTCCCTGGATATCCTGAACGCTATTTCATTTGATACGCTGATCAATATGCAGTGCGATTCGGTCATAGAGTCTTTGCATCAGGAGGGAGATATCCCGATAGACACTATTACACTTCCCAAAGTGGATGCCTATACGATCGGTTCTCTGATCTACTACTATGAGCTCCTCACCTCGCTGGTTGCAGAGCTGATGGATGTCAATGCCTATGATCAGCCGGGTGTTGAAAACGGGAAGATCATCCTCAAAAAGAAACTGGAAAAAACCAAGCGCTAATGATGCTTGGGCTATAATCTTAACCATTATTTACAAAGGAAAAGCAAACCATGATCAAAAAATGTCTATTCCCCGC
>DSDW01000015.1 GCA_011048515.1 Campylobacterota bacterium
CTATTGAAATTAACTATTTCCTTTTCTCTCCAAAAATGTATGATTGATTACAAAATGACCACATTCTTCAAGTATATTCTCCGGAATTTTCCATTTAAACTTAGACTAATCTTAAAAAAAGTATAGTTAACAAAGATACTAAGATGGAGTTTATCATGCTAGGAACTATTTTATTGAGTATTTTCGCGTTGGCGATCGTATGGGTAATTTATGTTGAGTATAAAAATACACAGAAATATAAAAAAGAGAGAGACGAAAAACGTCAACTCAGAAAGGCCCCTCCATCCGAACTCAAAGCAGAAAAACCCCCGAAAGAAGAAAAGAAACCAGAACCAGAACCCAAATCTGAACCTCTAGAAGAAAAAGCAGTCCTCACTCCTAAAGCAGTTGAGACGGAACCGGAACCTGAGATCATCCACGAAGAAGTGAAAGTTGAAGAAAAACCGGAGGTAACAGCAGAGAAAGAGTTACCGCCATGCAACTATCCGCCTTTTGACCATAGCCGTATGATTGAGAGTCTTGGACTCACTGAAGAGGATGCCAAAGAGTTTATGGCTGAACTGATCTCTCAGATAGAGACGCAACTCCCTCTTATCAAAGAAGAGATGCGCAAAGCGGATTTTCATCAGCTTGAAAAACTGACACACTCCATCAAGGGTTCGGCAACCAACCTCGGTACCGGCGGTGTATCAGATCTGCTGGTTGACTTCAACACCTACCTCAAAAAAGGGAGCAACAAGGAGATCGCAGAATACTATATCGCCGCCCTTGAAACCTATACGGAAAAACTGAAAGCGCAGTATGCGTAAGAAAGCCTCTTCGTAAAATCACTGACTTTTCAAAAGAACATAACAGCAACGTTACTTGAGACCTCGGGTATCGGTATGTCGGGGTTAGTAGGGTGGATGAAATCCACCATCATGGTGGGATGCTCCCACCCTACGACAAACCGTTCGTACTGTATTGAATAGTTTTTATTTGGTTTCCACGTTGCACGTGGTAATCCATACTCCAATACGATATGCTAAAATTTAGTGAATGGCTACATTGTCATAGACATTTCCACGAAAATTGTGGGAATGAAAGAAAAAGATGGATAGTGCCCTTAAAAGTTCGCAATTTTAAAATACCTTCCATGTATCAGGCTACATCCTGCAGCAACGCTTCACGCTTAATCATTACCAGTTCGAGCTTTTGTGGCTGAATATAGCTTCTCTCTACCTCCCATTCCTCGGTGTATTCCATCAGGTAGGACGTTAGCAATCGCAAATAGGATTCTCTACCGGGAAAGATACCAACCACTTTGCTTCTTCGCCTGATCTCTTTGTTAAGTCTCTCCAGCACATTGGTAGAAGAGATACGCCCATGGTCAATAGAATCAAAGTGAAAGAACTGCAAGCTATCCTCCAGTCCCGCTTCAAGACATTCTATGGCTTCAGGGTATCTATCTTGATACTCCTCTACAAAGAGGGTGGATTGTTTCCGCGCATCTTTTTTTCGCTCCAACGTTGTACGTTGGAGTGTATACGGAAGTCAGGTAAGCAGTAACAGTGAAATCCATCGCTAGATGGCAGAGAGGCAAAAGATATCTCTCCTGATGCGGAGTGTATACCGGCGGCTGAATCATCAGTGATTTGCAAGTCCAGTGATAGCTGGTATCTATATGCCATTCTGCTACAATGCAGCATCTGCGTTCCCGATCAAAGATCGGGAACGAGAGGAAATCCCAAAACTCAACTTCTGAGTTTTTTTGCGAACTCTAGCGCCTGAGAAGTCGGGTTCTCCCCCGCTATGATCCTCGCGATCTCCTGTATCCTCTCCTGGTCATCCAAACCTCTCACCTCACTCTTTTGCGCTTCTTTATAGACCACGAAGTGCTGGTCTGCTTTGGCGGAAAGGTGCGGCTGATGGGAGATGGCAAAGATCTGGTATGCTTTGGAGAGCCGGGAGATCATCTCCGCGATAGCGATGGACTCATCCCCGCTCACATTGGCATCGATCTCATCAAGGATCAGCACTCCGCCCCTCTTCTCCGTACCGATCGTAGAGGCCATCAGTGCCAGACGGACACGGTTGAACTCACCGCCGCTGAGTGTATCGGCACGGGAACCTCCGAGCAGCACATCGCACAGATCGCTTCCCGACTCATCAAAAGGTTTTGGGCTGAAAACAAAACTGAGCGCAGGGAGTTTCAGCGCAGAGAGATACTCTTTCAGCTTCTCCTCTATCACCCTTGCCTCTTTTTGGCGATAGGAGGAGAGTTGTTGTGCCAGGATACGCAGTTCACCGGCTTCCATCATGATGAAGTTCTCCAGCATGCTCTTGTCCTGCTCGATATTCTCGTAGCCTGCAAGCTCTTTTTTCTTCTCCTCCTTATAGAAAAGCGCCTCTTCGATAGAACCGTAGCGGTTTTTAAGTGTCGTCAGATCCGAAAGCCGGTCGAGTATCTGCTCCACATCCATCTCTTCAAGCTCTTCTGCCAATGTCTCGGTCTCTTCAAAATCCGCACGTACCTGGTTCATCGCATCGGTAAACACAGAAGCATCTTTATCCAGCAGCCTGTATACCTCCTGTACGCTTGCTTCCGCATCGAAGATCGCCGTTGCCTGCTGCATCACCTCTTTGATCTTGTCGATACGCGAGAGCTGCTGCTTGACCTGCATCAGCCCCTCATCCTCTCCAGGTTTGGGATCGATCTTCTCGATCTTCTCCACTTCAAACCGGGCAAATTCTATCAGTTCGGCAAGCTTGCTCTCGTCCTCTTTGATCTTATTGAGCTTTGAGAGCTGATCCCTGTAAACGGCATAACGTTTCCTATACTCTTTTGAGAGCTTTTTGTAGGTTTTATCCTTGGCGAAGAGTGCACTCTCGATCATCGCCAGAAGCTTTTCAGACTCAAAACCGCCTTTGTCCCGTACACTCAGATATTGCACATAAGGGGAGAAGAGTTCTCTAAGCACTTTTTTGGAGACGTTTTGTCCATCGAGATAGTGACGGACCTTCTCTTTTTTCAGTGTCTTGATCGTCACCTCTTCTTCCAGAGTATACACTTCAGACTCCAGGCTTTCCGGTTTGGAAAGGTTCACTTCACACAGGGATGCAGCACCCGAAGCAGTATGTCCGAAACTGGAGAGTATCGCGGACATCAGTACCGACTTCCCTGCACCACTCGGCCCGGTAAAGACCACAAGCCCCTTTTCAAACTCGACCTCCACCTCTGAAAAAGTGACAAGTTCACGAAGATACAGACGCTCGATCAATTTCTGTCTCCCCAGGAGAGCTTTTCACGCAGTACGGAGAAGTAGTTTCTCTCTTTTCTGTGCAAGAGTCTTGCCCCTCTTTTGGCCCCTTTGATGATCAGGACATCCCCCTCAAATATCTCATAGGCATCCTGTCCATCGATCATAGCGATCACTTTTTCATCCGGGGAACTGAGCTCGAGTGTAAAATCAGCGGGCACAACAAGCGGCCGCTGGGTCAGGGAGTGCGCCATGATAGGGGTCATAATGAAAGCTTCAGTAAGCGGGTACATCACAGGACCGCCTGCGGCCAGGTTATATGCCGTAGACCCTGTGGGTGTAGCGACGATCAGTCCGTCTCCCTTATAGCTGTTGAACATCTCTCCATCGATCGCCGCATTGATCTGTGCCATTTTGGAGATCACCGGACGGCTGATGACCACATCGTTGAATGCAAAAAATGTCTCTTTTTCACCGGAAACCTTACGGATATACCCCTCGATCATCATCCTTTCATCGACACGGTACTCCCCTTCAAGCAGCTGATCGAGGAAGTTGTCCACCTCTTCGATCGTGATATCCGCCAAAAAGCCAAGGTTGCCGGCATTGATCCCCAATACCGGTTTGCGATACTCATAGCTTCTTCTGACCAAAGAGAGCAGCGTACCGTCACCCCCCAGGGAGACTAAAAAGTCTGAAATCTTACACATCTCATCAAACGAAACTCCCTCAGAGCCGATCATCTCAGCGGAGTGTTGCGACAGAAGTACACGGATACCCTTCGCCTCAAACTGTCCCCTGATCTTCTCATACAGCGGTTTGATCTCGGGTGAATCAGGCTTGAGTATAAAGCCTGCGGTTTTTATCTGCGCCAATCTTTCCAAAGTTGACTCTCCATCGTTTTGATATCTATCAGAGTAGCATAGTTTTGCTTTGTCGGTTTTAGTAGAGACTATGCTGATTTTGTATTTTATATGCTTTTCAACTATGAGGGTTGAAATGTGTCATTTTGTCATATTTATGATGAAAACAATCAACCCATCACACCCCGCTCTCTTATTGAAAATGACACTTCCCGTCTTAAAGATTTATATACCAGATTTTTGCTATTATTACACTACTAATTTTAGAAAGGGGAAAAAGTGCAATCGCCTAAAGGTTTTGGTAAACGCTATTTCACACTGGCTGCTATCCTGGCTTACAGCGTAGAAAAAACACTGCAAAGCCAAACCGTAAAGATCACCTCCCTTTTCACGCAGAAGCTTTTATCGAAGGAGGAAGAGATCGAAGAGAACGATTTTCCTTCGGATCTTTTGACCTCTCTGCGTAAATTAAACGCCAAGCCCTGCCACTGCAACTGCTTTTACAGGCTGAGAACCAGGATCATCTTAAAGATCAACCATTTCATTCCAAGATGCCCCTACTATACGACATGGTTCGCATTTAGAAGAACCGGTGTACACCCTCCCCGCATTACACTCTAATCCATTATCAAACATTTATCAACATCAAAACTAAAAACATATCAAAGGATAGTGTAATGTCAAATAAAAGCTATATTGTAGGATTTCCAAGAATTGGAGAACAAAGAGAGTTAAAACAATCACTGGAGGATTTTTGGGCACAGAAGTGCACATTTGACGATGTCAAAAAGGTAGCAGGAGAGCTCAAGAGCAGACACTGGAACTATCAGAAAGAGGCCGGCATAGACTTTATCAGTTCAAACGACTTCAGTCTCTATGACACGATGCTGGATACAGCTATCATGCTCAACGCCATCCCAAAAAGGTTTCAATCACTGAAAGAGGAAGCGCTCTACTTTGCCATGGCCAGAGGGAACAAAGAGAGCGTCGCAATGGAGATGACCAAGTGGTTCAACACCAACTACCATTACATTGTTCCGGAACTCAGCCTTGAGGATCAGTACCGCCTGAACAGTGAGAAGATCATCGAGGAGTACAAAGAGGCAAAAGCCCAGGGGATCAAAACCAAGATCAACCTCATAGGGCCTGTTACCTTCCTGGGACTCTCAAAAAGGGTTGACAGAGGAGACACCTATGCACTCCACGCCAAAATCCTGCCGGTTTACGAAGCGCTGCTCAGAGAAATAGCGGTACTTGATGATACGATCACCCTGCAGATCGATGAGCCTGTTTTTGTCAAGGAGAACGAGACAAAGGTACTCAGTCTTATCAAGCCGACCTATGACCGTTTGGCTGCGGTCTCGGACAATATCAATATCATTGTGAGCACCTATTTTGAGCACTCCAATGAAGCGACAAAAGTACTGGTCAATACACCTGTCTGGGGAATCGGGCTTGATTTTCTGCATGGCCCGAAAAATATCGAAGCTCTGGAACTCATCGCAAAAAGCGGAAAAAAACTGATCGCCGGCGTAGTTGACGGCAGAAATATCTGGAAAAACGACATTCAGGCGACACTGGGACTCCTGGAGAGTATCGCAAAGAGTGTATCCAAAGAGGATATCATCGTCTCTTCCTCCTGCTCGCTTCTGCATACACCGTTTACACTGAAGTATGAGGAGAAGATGGATGCCGAGATCAAAGAGTGGCTGAGCTATGCGGTAGAGAAGCTGGATGAAGTCTCGCTCGTCACAAAGCTCTTCTTTGAAGGTGAAGAGAAGCTCAACGAAGAAGAGAAAAGAGCCTTGGCAGATAACAGAAAAGCCAATGAGAGCAGAAGAACCTCTACGCGCATTCATGATGCGGAAGTGCAGAAGAGAGTGGACGATTTCAAAAAACTCACCAGAGACGGTGCCTATGAAGAGAGGATCAAAATTCAAAAAGAGATATTGGGCTACAAAGAGCTGGCTACCACGACCATCGGTTCATTCCCGCAGACACCCGAAGTGAGAAAAGCCAGAAAAGAGTTCAAAAATGGGCTGATCTCAAAAGAGGAGTATGAGGCGCAGATGAAAGCCTATATCGATGAGTGTGTAGCCTTCCAGGAGGAGTGCGGTCTTGAGATCCTGGTACACGGAGAACCGGAGAGAAACGACATGGTCGAGTACTTTGGCGAGCAGCTCAATGGATACGGTTTCAGCCAGAACGGCTGGGTACAGAGCTACGGCAGCCGATGTGTCAAGCCGCCGTTTATCTATGGAGACATCAGCAGACCTGAACCGATGACAGTCGACTGGACCACCTATGCGCAAGGCAGGACCGAAAAACCGATGAAAGGGATGCTGACAGGCCCGGTGACGATACTCAACTGGTCATTTGTAAGGGATGACAAACCAAGAGACGAAGTCTCCAAACAGATCGCAGTGGCGCTGAGCGATGAGATCGATGACCTGCAAAATGCAGGGATCAAGATCATCCAGGTGGATGAGGCAGCCTTCAAAGAGGGGTATCCGCTAAGAGAGGAAAATATCAGGACCTATGAGGATTGGGCGGTCAGAGACTTCAAGATCGCGGTGAGTTCTGCCAGAAAGGAGACACAGATCCATACACATATGTGCTATAGTGAATTCAATGATATCATCAAGACCATTGAAGCGATGGATGCGGATGTCATCTCGATAGAAACGGCAAGAAGCGGGAATGAACTGTTGAAGATCTTCAAAGAGGTTGGATACAAACAGGAGGTCGGTCCGGGAGTCTACGATATCCACTCACCGAGAGTACCGAGTGTCGAAGAGATCGTAACACAGATCAAACTCCTGCTTGAAGTCCTCCCCAAAGAGCAGCTCTGGATCAACCCTGACTGCGGGCTGAAAACAAGAAAATGGGAAGAGGTGAAGCCGAGTCTCACCAACATGGTGGAAGCGGTCAAGATCGTCCGGAATGAACTGAACAGTTAAAATCCGCTGCGCTTTACCAAGCACTTTTGGGGTTCCTGCGCACTGTTCAGGAACCCCTTCTTATTTATAGGAACTTAAAGCATTAAAATTTTACACAACACAGCGTTTGCGGTTACCTTCCCCTGATCAGCTCCACAACTTTCATGACAATCACAGCCACAGCACCCACGATCAACCCCACCAGCAACTCACCGAAAATAAAGGGAATCACCTCCACCCACGCATGGATCGTATGGACATTGTGTACGAAGATCCCCCCGGCTACAAGCAGCATCGCCAGCGTACCGATGACGGCAAGCGCCTTGATCACCTTGGGAAGGGCAAGCACGAAGAACATCCCAACCCTGCTCTCTCCGCCGCCCAGTGCGATTAGCTTATAACCGAAGTCATCCATGCGTACCAGCAGCGCCACGATACCGTATACCCCCACTGTAGCCAGGAAGGCGACAAATGTCACGGCTGCGATCTGTATGCTGAGCGGTTGAGTAGCAACCGCACTCAGCGCAATGATCACGATCTCGATCGAAAGGATAAAATCGGTAATGACGGCGGATCTGATCTTCTCTTTCTCCTGTGTGAGCACCTCTTCGTCGGAAAGTTGCTTCAGGCTCTCTATCGGTATATGTTCCCCGTGCGGTACAAAATACTCATAGATCTTCTCTGCCCCCTCATAGGCCAGATAGACCCCGCCGACCATCAGGATCGGTACAATGATCCACGGGGCAAAGGCACTGAGCAAAAAAGCAAAGGGGAGTATGATCACTTTATTGACAAAGGAGCCTTTGGTGATCGCCCAGATCACCGGAAGCTCACGTGACGAGGCAAACCCCGAAGCCTTCTCGGCATTGACCGCAAGGTCATCCCCGAGTATCCCCGCGGTCTTTTTCGTCGCCACCTGCGTCATCGTCGAGACATCGTCCATCAGTAGCGCGATATCATCCAAAAGTGCAAAAAATCCTGCTGCCATCACCATTCTCCTTGATTTGTACAGATTCTATACGTGTTATTCTACCATCTTCAAACTCTTAAACAACAATTGGATATAATCGCGTCACTATTCAACATACAGGACAGGAAGCGACGTGAGAACACATTATTGTGCCCAAGTAAATGAAACGAACATTGGTGAAGAGGTCACTGTAGCGGGTTGGGTTTCCAGCCGCAGAGACCACGGTGGACTGATCTTTATCGACCTCAGAGACAAGGATGAAGTAGTGCAGCTGGTCTGTGACCCTGCTGACAATGCAGAAGCCCACAAACTGGCTGAAGAGGTAAGAGATCAGTTCGTACTGATCGCTACAGGTAAAGTGCGAGCAAGAGGCGAAGGTCTTGAGAACCCGAAACTCAAAACAGGAAAGATCGAGATCGTCGTTGACAAGCTCGTGATCGAAAACCGCTCCAAACCTATGCCGTTTGACCTTGGTGACAATAAGGTGAACGAAGAGATCAGACTCAAACACAGATACCTCGAACTCCGTACGCAAAAGTCTTACGATATCTTCAAACTGAGATCAAAAGCGACGATCGCAGCGAGAAACGCGCTTGATGAGCTTGGATTCCTCGAAGTGGAGACACCGATCATCACCAAGTCTACACCTGAAGGTGCGAGAGACTACCTTGTGCCAAGCCGCGTACACCATGGTGAGTTCTATGCATTGCCGCAGTCGCCGCAGCTTTTCAAACAGCTTTTGATGGTCGGTGGTTTTGACAGATACTTCCAGATCGCCAAATGTTTCAGAGATGAAGACCTCAGAGCTGACAGACAGCCGGAGTTCACTCAGATAGATGTCGAGATGAGCTTCTGTGACCAGGAGGATGTGATCAGGATCGCGGAAAAACTGCTTCATGATGTGTTTACCGCTTGCGGATTTGATATCCCTGCTACATTCAAACGTATGCCCCACTCTGAAGCGATGGAGAAGTACGGTTCGGACAAACCCGATATGCGTTATGACCTTGCGATGGTAGACGTGATCGATATCTTTGAAAGATGTGACAACGAAATCTTCTCAACGATTGCAAAATCACCGAAGAAGAACCGTATCAAAGCACTCCGTGTTCCAAAAGGCGATGAGATCTTCTCCAAACGCCAGATGAAAGGATTTGAGGACTACGTTCGCAAGTTCGGCGCGCAGGGTCTAGGGTACTTCCAGATGAAAGAGGATGGTCTCAAGGGACCGTTGGCGAAGTTCTTCAGTGAAGAGGACCTTCAGGCGATCGTTGAGAGATGTGAAGTTGAAGTCGGCGATGCGGTATTCTTCGGTGCGGGCGAGAAGAAGCTTGTATGGGACTACATGGGTAGATTCCGTATCTTCCTTGCCGAGACGATGGAGATCATCCCTAAAGACAGATTTGAGTTCCTATGGGTGGTAGACTTCCCGATGTTCGAGGTGGAAGATGGTCAGGTCAAAGCACTTCACCACCCGTTCACACAACCGAAATCGCTTGACTATGAAGATATCGAAGAGATCGAGTCGATCGCCTATGACATCGTACTGAACGGTACGGAGCTTGGCGGTGGTTCTATCCGTATCCATAAAGAGGATGTCCAATCAGAGATCTTCAAGCTTCTTGGAATCGGCGAAGAAGAGGCGCAGGACAAATTCGGCTTCCTGCTGGATGCACTCAAGTACGGTGCACCGCCGCACGGCGGATTTGCGATCGGTCTTGATAGATTGATCATGCTGATGACAGGGGCTAGCTCTATCCGTGATGTGATCGCGTTCCCTAAGACACAAAAGGCACAGTGTCTTCTGACACAGGCGCCAAGCGAAGTCGATCCTGAACAGCTCAAAGAACTGCACCTCAGAGTCAGACAACAACCGGCAACATAACTGCACTGCTTTGTCACTGGGACTGTTTCAGCAACAGGCGCCCTGAAAAAAGTGCCCTTGGGGTGCTTAAGTGACTGGTCACTTTCATCGCACAAGTGCGATGAGCATTCCGCTGAGGAAAACACAGCGTTAGCGTAGCTACTTGGACTTTGTCCAAATGGTGTACTACATTAGAGAAAGGAAAGGTATATTTTATGAAAAAACTATTTTTGATCATCGGAGCACCGGGTTCAGGTAAAACAACAGATGCAAGCATCATCGCGGGCAAGCATGAGGATATCGTACACTATTCTACAGGCGATATGCTTCGCGAAGAGGTAGCAAGCGGTTCTGAGCTTGGACAGACGATCGAGAGCTATATCTCAAAAGGTGCGCTTGTACCGCTGGATATCATCGTCAACACGATCGTATCGGCGATCAACAATGCTCCGGTCGACACGATCCTTATCGACGGTTACCCACGAAGCACAGAGCAGATGACCGCATTTGACGCGATCGTCTCACAAGAGGAGAACATCGAGCTTGCGTCTGTCATCGAAGTCAGAGTAAGCGAAGCGGTTGCAAGAGAGCGTATCCTCGGGCGTGCGGCAGAAGCAGCACCCGGCGAGCAGAGAAGCGATGACAGCGAAGAGGTATTCAACGACCGTATGAAGATCTACACTGATCCGCTTGCTGAGATCCAGGCATTCTACACAGAGAAAAATCTGCTTAAAGTCATCGATGGGGAAAGAACACTTGAACCTATCGTTGCAGATATGGAAGCTTTCATTCTGGAAAACAAATAATTCTCTCCAAAGGGTCGGCCTTCCGGCCCTTCTTCTCCCGTTTCACCATTCCATTTTTAACGTCTAACTGGCTATAATCTCTCTATCACTACAGGCAAGGGATCATAGATGAGAGAGAAGTCATTCAGAGTCGGATATGCTGTGCTTGTCATGGCAGCGGTAGTCATTATTCTCGCCGGTATCAAGGCTGCGGCAGTCATCGTAGTCCCGTTTCTGCTCGCGTTCTTTCTTGCGGTCATACTCTCTCCATTCTTTCTCTGGCTCAAAGCAAAAAAAATCAATGATCTCTTTGCACTTTTGATCGTCGTCTCCCTGCTGATAGCCATCATTACAATACTTTTTGTTCTGGTAGGCAACTCTGTTCAGGATTTTACCAACAATGTACCTGCCTACGAAGCCAAACTACGTACCGAACTGCTCACTCTCCTTGAGCAACTACAGAAATGGGGCATTGAGGTACCCAAAGAGGATATCCTCAATCTTTTCAATATGCAAAGTGTCATGCAGTATATTGCCACAACACTGAAAAGCCTTGGCTCACTCGTTACGAAATCCTTTATGATCATTCTAACGGTCGTTTTTATGCTGATGGAGATCTCGCAGTTCGGCAACAAGCTGGCACTGACCAACACCAATTCTCTTGAAAAGTTTATTGATATCAGCAACAGCATCAAACGCTATCTGCTGCTCAAATTTTTCATCTCTGCTGCAACAGGTATCGTGATCACGATAGGACTCAAGCTCTTTGATATCCACTACGCAGTGCTCTGGGGACTGATCGCATTGATGCTCAACTTTATCCCGACGATCGGTTCGATCATCGCCGGTGTGCCTGCTGTACTCATGGCAATGGTGCAGTACGACATCTCTACATCCATCGGTGTGGCGGTACTCTATATCGTTGTCAACGTGGTCATCGGCTCTATTTTGGATCCACGTATCATGGGGAAAGGCCTGGGACTTTCCACCCTCATCGTCTTTTTATCCTTGATCTTCTGGGGCTGGCTGCTTGGCCCCATCGGGATGCTGCTTTCTGTACCCCTCACCATCATGATCAAGATCGCACTGAGTACACAGCCGAACACGCAATGGATCGCCGTCATGCTTGGCTCGGGGGAAAATGGGATAGTAAAAAGTAAAAAGTAAAAAGTAAAATTACAAACGACAAACTGTTGTCGTTTGCTTAACGCTTTTGCCTTCGCGGGTCACACTCCGTTGCTCTCTAGCCTACGTGGGTCGCTTTGCTCCACCACTTCGGTTCCGAGCTTACAAAAGCAAAGCAGTTTGCTTTTGCTTAACAGCTCTCATGGTTTCGAACCTACAAACGTGAAACTATTCACGTTTGCTTAACGGTTTTGCCTTCACGGCTTCGTTTCACTCCGACCGTTCCGGTTTCGAACCTACAAACGTGAAACTATTCACGTTTGCTTAACGGTTCTCATCACTATACGCGGTGACGTTGTAGGTGGCTACCAGTCCGTCTGCGGAGAGACACTCCTTTTCAAAGAACGCGACGATCTCTTTTCTTTGACAATGTCTTTCGAAAGCCTCTACACTGGCCCAGCTTTCGTGAAATACGATAGGCATACTCTCCCCCGGAGCAAAAGGATTATCGATCTTTTTGGTCACACGGTAAGAGAGACACCCCTCTTCTCTCAGAGTATCAGGTTCAAGTGCTTTGAGCCTCTCAAACAATGCATCGAATTTTCCCTCTTTTGGGGTAAACTGTGCGATACAGTAGAGTATTTTGGACATGATCTTCCTTTTTTGGGGTGATTATACATTTTAGACTTTAAGAA
>DSDW01000019.1 GCA_011048515.1 Campylobacterota bacterium
ATATAAAATACAAAAGGATATAATACTGCCAGATTTCAGAAGCATGGGAGAGCGTATGGATGCAAATGCACAGCTGATCGAGCATATGATGAACCCGCAGAACTACGGGTCGATCGAAAATGCCGATGCACAGGGGATAGGAAAAAACCCCGAAAACGGTGAAAAGGTACTGATCCACCTCAAGGTGAAAGAAGAAGCGGGTAAGCCGGTGATCGAAGATATCAAATTTCAGGCGATCGGATGTTCTACAACGGTCGTAGCCGGTTCTATCATCACGACCGAAGCCAAAGGGGTAGACTTTGACCGCGCAGAGGATATCGTCGCCTTTACGCTGGGGATGCTTGACAGGGTACCGCCGGAAGAGGCGGCCTGTTCGGAGATGGTTGCCGTGGCACTGAAAGCGGCGATGGATGTCTATATCCAGAGGCAGATCGACCCTGATTACCCGGTGATCAGCTATAAGATCAAAAACAGTTGCGAAATACCTGAAGAGACGGGGGATAAGCAATGAAAACCGTTATGATAAAGATGCATGAAGTATGGCTCGAGACGATGATGGCAGGGTTCATGAGCAGCGGAGAGAAGAAGGAGCAGCTTTTTGACTTTGCCGCTATCTTTTTCAGGCACTTTACCTGGTTGGAGAATGAGCTGATCGAGATTGGTGAAACGTACGACTATGACCGTGACATGATGAGTATTCAGGTTGAGAAGCTGAGCGATCTTCTGCACCGTATCATCAAAAAGCTGGGTGCGCTTGATCTTCAGCTTGCGGGTTCTCCCGACCGTGAGCTGGCACACCGTATCTCATCAGATATACGCTACATTACAAGTGTCATGATGAAGATGAAGGATGAGCGGGTAGAGGCATTCAGCAGAGCGTTGAAATATCCCGGAGTGGTACTCAGCGAAGAAGCGACCAAGGCCTTTACCCGTTTTCTCTTTGAAGAGAGCTACAAAGAGTATGAGCTGATACTGATCTATAACTATCTCAAGGCACACAGCGATGATGCCTACCTGAACAGGATCTTCCAGATACTGATCGATGAGAGCCAGTTCCACTTCAAGTCTTTTGGAAATATGATGGCAAAGATGGGGATACTCAGCGTACCGCGCATCGTGATGAGAGAACTCTACCAGGTCGAGGATGTGGTGCAGTTCCTTAAAGACGGGATCGAGGAGGAGCTGGCTGCCAAAGAGGAGTGCAGGGCGCTCTCTGAAGCAGTAGGCAAAGACAGTGCGGAACTTGCCGCTTTTTTTGATTTTATCAATATGCAGGAGGATTACCATATCACCCTGATGAAAGACGCACTTGCACATTATACAAAAAAGGAGACTGATGTCTAGACACTATACTTCCGCACTTTCTGCACTTTTTGGCAGATTCGCTTCCAAAGAGTTCCCCTCTATCATACAGCATATTATCAATGCCGGTTATGTGAAAATGATGGGGCTGGATATGCGTGAGTTCAGGGCACCGTCAAGCTATAAAACACTCAACAAACTTTTTACCCGGGCCATTGAACTGCCTCGTAAACTCCCGGAGGATCGTTCCAAACTGATCTCCGGTGTGGATGGGCTGATCACGGACTACGGTACGATCACAGAGGGGCGTGCCTACCAGATCAAAGGGATGAGCTACGATATCAAATCGCTCTTTGGGGAGTACCATAAAGAGGCGGTAGGGAAAGTAGAAGGAGGGGAGTTTATCAATTTCTATCTCTCTCCGAAGGACTATCACCGTTACCATATGCCGCTTGATCTCAAGATCTCTTCGCTGACGCATATCCCCGGGAAACTCTATCCTGTAAACTTCCCGCTGCTGCATAACATGCCCGATCTTTTCATAGAGAATGAGAGGGTGGTGATAGAGGCTGAAGACAGTAAGGGGAGAACACATATTTTAGTACTGGTAGGCGCATTGAACGTAGGCAAGATGGTTGTCACTTTTGAGCCAAATGTCCAGACAAACTCCGAGATCAGAGAGCCAAGACACTACACCTATAAAGAACTTTCTGTAGAAAGAGGTGAGCTTTTTGGGTGGTTTGAAATGGGATCAACGCTCGTGACATTCTCTCCTAAAGGAAGTATCGTCACCGAAATAGCGATCAATCAGAAAGTTTCGTTCGGGGATGTGCTCGGAGAGATCATTTAATAGAATATATTATACTATAATCATGTAAAACCCTGATCGCGAAAGTGTAGGAAGAGACGCTTCTCCACAAACGAAACCGGTTTTGCAGGACATCTGCTTACAAACAACACAACCAACATACAATAAGGAGTACCGCATGGTCGTCAAAGAGATACAGGAGTATGCCCAGATACGCACAAAAGCCAGAGCCTACCTCTGTTACATTCTCAGCCGTAATATCTCTAAACATATCGAAGGGGGCATCGAGCAGGTCATACGCAATATCGATTCACTTCAAAAAGCACTCCCCCAAGCCGAAGTGATCTATGTGCTTGACGGAAAAGGCGAACAGCTCATTGACAATGTATCTGAAAATGATACACTCAAGGGCTTCGGGAAAGGAGCTGATAGAAGCAACAGAGCCTACTATTACCGTACGATGAGCGAACATCGCTGTATCCTTACCGATCCCTACCCGTCACTGGTGAGCAATCATCTTGTGGTAACATCGACTTTCCCGATCTATGACACGGAAGGCAAGCTGCTTTACATCATCTGTGTGGATATCAACCTCAGAGATATTCTGCGAATGGTGCACCCAAGTTCCATAGATTCAGGTTTCGGTACATTGAGCAAGGTGACCTATGCAGCTTTTTGTGTCGCCTTGTTTGCCGTAGCACTGCTCTTTTTCTTTAAAGGTTTAGCGAGTTTTATGGGGTTTGGCTTTGATATCTCAAAGATCGAGATCAATGAGATGTTTCAGGCGACAATCCTTCTGACGCTCTCTTTGGCGATCATCGACCTGGTCAAAGCGATCTTTGAAGAGGAGGTTCTGGGATATGAGAAGAGGGACGGAAGAGGAGGGCATCAAACCATGATACGCTTTCTTGGCTCTATCATCATTGCACTCTCCATCGAGGCATTGATGCTGGTGTTCAAGTTTGCGATCACTGACCCGAGTCACTTGCTTCCGGCGGTCTATCTGATCGGCGGGGTGACATCGCTGATCATAGGCCTCTCCATCTATCTGAAATTCAGTAGAGAGAGTGTTGATAAAGAGAACTCATGCAAGAACAATTGATCATTTTTGATATGGACGGCACCCTGGTCAACTCTTCAGTGACCATTGCCAATGCGATCAACTATGTGCGAAGCAGGCTTGGATTCCATCCGATGGAACAGGAGGATATCCTCACAAAGATCAATGACCATACGATCAATCCTGCCCAGGTTTTTTACCATGCCAGGGCGTTTGACCGGAAGCATGAGATGTGGTTCTCTGAGTACTACACCAACAACCACGAAAAGGAACTGGTACTCTATGAGGGGGTCAAAGAGCTTCTGGAGCTACTCAAAGAGAAAGGTGCATCGCTCGCTGTGGCGACCAATGCTTACAGAAACTCTACTCTGGAATCCCTGACATACCTGGGGGTGCATGAGCACTTTGATGCGATCGCATGCTATGATGATGTACCGCAGGGTAAGCCGCACCCGGATATGCTCTATAAGATACTTGAAGAGCTGGATATGCCTGCGGAGCAATCCCTTTTTATCGGTGACGGGCCACGTGACAAAATGGCGAGTGAGCGTGCGGGGATAGAGTATGTGATGGTGGACTGGGGATTTACCGAGCATCAGAAGGCAGTCAGAAGTGTCGACGAACTCAAAGAGATCATTTTAAACAGGAGATAGTATGTCAAAGTCTTTCCTCACCAACGCGGTATCTTTGCTACTTATCCTTGCCGCCTTTTGGGTTCCTGAAACGTATCATTCGATGCTGCTCTTTACCGGGCTTTTCGCGTTCTCCGGAGCCGTCACCAACCAGCTTGCGATTCATATGCTCTTTGAGAGAGTACCCTTCCTTTACGGCTCCGGGGTCATCGAGAAAAATTTTGAAAGCTTCAAAGCTTCCATCAGAACGATGATCATGGAGCAGTTCTTCTCAAAAGAGCAGTTGGGGGAGTTCTTTGCCAGGGAAGAAAAAAAGATCGATCTGACACCTTTGGTGGAGAGTGCCGATTTTTCTCCGGCATTTGATGCATTGAGCAAGACGGTCATGGAGTCCAAGTTCGGCGGGGCTGTAGCGATGTTCGGCGGAGAGGCGGCACTCGAAGGGCTGCGTGACCCTTTCAGCAAGAAGCTAAAATCCGCTGTGGGCAGGATCGTAGCCTCAGAGACCTTTCAAGCACAGCTTGATCACCAGATACGCCACTCTTCGCTCAGCGATGATATGATCAAAGCGGTGGATGAACTGATCACTAAGCGTCTAGAAGAACTGGCACCCTGGATGGTCAAAGATCTGGTACAGGAGCTGATCAGAGAGCATCTGGGATGGCTTGTGGTCTGGGGCGGCGTATTTGGCGGTCTTGTAGGACTTGCTTCGTCGTTTGTCATCCCTTAAGTTTTAAATGTAATTAGAAGGAGTAATAATGGAGTATCGCTATATCGGGAAGAGCGGTCTTAGGGTAAGTCCGATCTGCATGGGTACGATGACGTTCGGCACGCAGTGCAGCAGTGAAAAAGAGGCATTTGCCATCATGGATAAAGCCTATGAGGCAGGTGTGAACTTTTATGATACGGCAGAACTCTATCCCGTACCTCCCACAGCGGATAAATCGGGTATCACCGAAGAGATCGTCGGAAGATGGCTCAAAACGAAGCCAAGAGAGAGTGTGATCCTGGCAAGCAAGGTTGCCGGTGCGGCAAGCGGATGGTTCGTTCCTCCTATCAGGCACGGGTTGACGGCGATAGACAGTTTTCATATCGAACGTGCTGTGGAGGGAAGTCTTAGAAGGCTGGGGACGGACTATATCGATCTTTACCAGATGCACTGGCCTGATACCGTCGTCCCTATCGAAGAGAGTCTGAAGGCATTTGACAGATTGGTGCAGAGCGGAAAGGTACGCTATATCGGGACTTCCAATGACACAGCCTACGGTACGACCAAGGCATTGATGACCTCTGAGCATAAAGGGTATGCACGATTCGAGTCGATACAGAACAACTTCTCTTTGCTGAACCGAAGGTTCCTGGACGAGCTTGCAGCAGTGGCAGAGCAAGAACAGATCTCACTGCTGCCGTATTCTCCTCTTGCCGGAGGGGTGCTGAGCGGGAAGTACAATCTTGAGAAGAATGCGAAAGGGCGTTTCAGCGATTATCTCAATGCTCCGAATGCAAGACAAAGGCTTATGGCCGCAAGATTTTTGAATGACAGAACACTTGCCTCAACAGACAAATACCTCCAGATCGCACAAGAAGCGGGGATGCATCCTGTGACCCTGGCGACGGCATGGTCCAAACAGTTCAGCTTTGTCGCCTCTACGATCATCGGTGCCACAACGGCAGATCAGCTGGATGCATCTTTGGCTGCGATGGATATCACCCTGAGCGAAGAGGTCTTGAAGGCATGCGATGAGGTGCATAGCCAGATCCTCTACCCTATGGGGTAGCGGAGAGCTTCATCTCTCTGTTTTGGTGCGTAAACACGCACCTTCCTGCCGGGCTCTTTTACGACCAGAAATCCTCTATGGTCATGCCGCCGGATTTTTTCTTGGCTACCAGCTGTCCTATCATCGTTTTTGCCCCCTTGTAGTCGGTATCCCAGTATTCACGTATATGCATGATCTCATACCTCTCATCAAATGTCGCTTCGAGTTCTCCCTCCTCAAGAAGGAATGTTCGGTTGGAGGTCGAGCGGTCATTGTCGGGATGGTACATGAAGGTCTCATAGATGAAGATACCGCCCGGCTTGAGTGCTTTTTCGATCTGGGGGAAGAGTCTGCGGTCAAGGAAGTAGGTACAGACGATCAGGTCGTACTTGTTCTCCTCCAGTCTGTAGGTATCGAAGTCCACCTCTTTTGCGGAGATATTCTCGACACCCTGCAGTGACTCGATAGCTGTAGCGCTGATATCCAGTGCATCGACATGAAAGCCCTCTGATGCCAGGTATCTGGCATGTCTCCCCATCCCGCAGGCGATATCAAGCGCCTCCCTGCCCGGTGCCAGTTTCGCAAAGTTGGTTACCAGTTCGATAGGTGTTGTCGGGATAGGCGCCTCTATATGTTTTTTATCCCATTTTTCTTTGTCTTCCAGTGACATTTTGTGCCTTTAGTCTAATGTGCTATGATTCCATCCAAAGATGAATGATTTACACTATAACGAGGATGAGCTATGAACAAACTTACTTTTATCTCCTGGAATGTCAACGGTATCCGTGCAGTGGACAAAAAAGAAGCACTCAAATGGATAGACGGGCATGAAGTGGACTTTCTGGGGCTGCAGGAGATCAAGGCCGAGGCCGATCAGATCCCCGAGACGATCTTTGACCGTGCGTTCAAGTTCCAGAGCATCAACTCCTCTTCCAAAAAAGGACAGTCTGGCGTTGCGCTTTTTACGGATATCAAAGGGACGCCGGATCACTGCGGGCATGTCGATATCCTGGAAGAAGGGCGTATCAACGAGTACCATTTCGGGGATATCGCCTTTTTCAATGTCTATTTTCCCAACGGGCAGAGCAGCGATGAGCGGTTGAGCTACAAGATGGGGTTTTACGACCGCTTCCTGGAGCATATCAATGATCTGAGAGCGCAGGGCAAATCGATCGTGGTCTGCGGCGATGTCAATACCGCGCACCGCGAGATAGATCTTGCCCGTCCCAAAGCGAATGAGGGAACCTCAGGGTTTCTGCCTATGGAGCGTGCATGGATGGACAAGCTTCTTTCCCACGGCTATATCGATACCTTCCGCCATATACATGGTGATACACCTGAACGCTACAGCTGGTGGAGCTACAGAGCAGGGGCAAGAGGAAGAAATGTCGGCTGGAGGATCGACTACTTCTTTGTTTCTGATGACCTTAAAGAGCGCATAGTGGAGGCTGAGATCATGGATGAGATCACGGGAAGCGACCACTGTCCGGTGAAGCTGGTGCTGAGCGTTTAGTCTTTTACGCCTTTGTCAAATGCCACCCCTTTTCACTTGGGCAGGGGTAGATACGCAAATTTTTGAGATTGAGGTAGGCCAGTTCCTCTTCAGCTTCTTTGCGTGTAGCGTAGAGCATTTTGGGGTGCCCCTGGGCATCTTTGCAGCTGCAGAAGCTCTGGTATTCCTTTTTATCCTCTGATGGTTCGTGGCCAATGATGGGATCTGCTGTTGATTCGAATGTTTTTTTGATCTTTTGCAGTGCTTTTCTGTAGTCAGTTCTTTTCATGGTCACTCTTTGGCCCCTATAGACCAAAAACTCCTGTGTTTGAAACTTTGGCATTATTATAACAACTTTTTCTCCATGGCACGCACTGAAGTTCTCTGCTGCTTTTGTCTCTTTCATGCGTTATTGAATTGTTATTTTTGTCCTGTATGATAGCACCTGAAATCGTTATAATCACTATGAAGAGGGATGGAAAAGATGGATTATGTTATCAATAGAAGAACATTTGAAAAAGTTTATAAAGCTGCTCCTGTCGACACTGAAGTGATATTTGATGGCGGCGTGATGATCACGGAGACCGATCTTAGAGGCAACATCACCTATGCCAACCGTAAATTCATAGAGATGTCAGGTTTCAGCAGAGAAGAGCTTATCGGTGCACCGCATAGTATCAATCGACATCCTGATATGCCAAAAGGTGCGTTCAGGGCAATGTGGAAAACCATCTCCGCAGGTGAGATATGGCACGGTTATGTCAAAAATATGCGCAAAGACGGCAAATACTATTGGGTAGTTGTTTATATACAGCCAAAGGTCAATCAGGAAGGTCATACCATAGGGTATGTGGCAGGCCGGAAGGTTGCACAGCCAGAGGCTATTGAAGAGGTTCAGCAAGTCTACAGGCAATTAAACAATGATGGAGATATTAACCATAGATACTTCCTGTGCAATGATGCTGAAACCCGTAATATTAACGATCCTTTTGAGGTTAAACGATAAATTTATGATGGCGGTGTCTGTCACGAGACCTGCACGCTTCATTCAAGGATTCTTTGCGTACCTGCACTGTATGGTGTTAACTGTGCAGTGACAGACGACTGAGGTATCTTATGCATATCTAAGTTATAATAGAAAAAAAAGAGTCCAGTGATGCCATCATCTGATCAAGCCAGTTTAAAACGCAGCGTCAACCTTCCGATGCTTATCTTCTATGGACTTGGCAATATCTTCGGTGCGGGGATCTATGTACTGATCGGAAAGATGGCGGGTATCGCCGGGGTCTATGTCCCTTTGTCATTTCTTGTGGCATGTGTGGTGGTTTTTTTTACCGCGCTGAGCTATGCGGAGCTCTCGTCCCGTTTTCCTCTCAGTGCAGGGGAAGCGGTATATATCTATGAAGGATTCGGTTCGCCGATCTTCTCTATGGGGGTAGGGCTCCTGATCGCGCTTGCCGGTTTGCTCTCCTCTGCGACGATACTGCATGGCTTTCACGGATATCTGAGTACTTTTATTACATTGCCCGAGATTGTAACTATTCTGATACTTGTGGTCATTCTTAGTACGATCGCGATATGGGGGATTACCCAGTCGATGATCTTTGCTTTTGGGCTGACACTTGCAGAGATCATAGGACTGGGGATGGTGCTCTATGTGGGGATGGGGCATATAGAGCCGGACAAGCTCTCCTTGGAGGCAATGATACCGCCTTTGGAGTTTGGTGTACTGAGTTCGATCATGCTAGGTGCGTTTTTGGCGTTTTACGCGTTTGTAGGATTTGAGGATATGGTCAATATCGCCGAAGAGGTGAAAAACCCGACGAAAACCATGCCGCGTGCCATTGTGATCGTACTTTTGGTGACGACATTTTTTTACATCGCGATAGCGCTGGTCTCCATACTGGTCGTTCCTCCGGAAAGACTGGCGGACTCTTCTGCTCCTTTGGCAATGGTGTATGAGACGGCAACGGGTAAAAGTGCGGCAGTATTGAGCCTCATCGCTATGGTCGCGGTGATCAACGGGGCACTGATACAGATCATTATGGCTTCCCGGATATTTTACGGGATGAGCAGGCAAAACTGGCTGCCCGGGTTTCTGGGCAGGGTTAATCCGAAAACCCGCACACCGATCGCTGCTACGATACTCAGCGGAGCAATTGTTTTTGTCCTGGCCGCTTTTTTTGAGATCTTGACACTGGCGCAGTTCAGCAGTTTTGTGATCTTTATCGTCTTTACTTCGGTCAATCTCTCCCTGATCCTTATCAAGCGCAAGCAGCCTTCTCTTGGGGATGTACGTACCTACCCCCTCTTTGTCCCTGTTGTTGCGGTAATGCTTAACCTTGTGCTGCTCGGGTTTCAGATCGCATCGGTTATTTAGCTATACTTATACAAAGGAGTATCATGATCACAGAAATCAAACATCCGGTGATTAAAACACTGGTCAACCATCTCAGGGCGGTCGATACCGATGCGCTGCGTTTTCGGCATATCGTGCATGAGCTTGCTCGTCTTATGGCGTATGAGGCACTCAGTGATGAAGTGCTGAAAAAAAAAGAGATTGAAATATGGAATAGCAAAAGGGCATTCGGGTTTATCGATGAGGAGAATCTGCTTTTTGTCTCGATCCTTCGCGCAGGGCTTCCGATGATCGAATCGGTTACGGCGCTCTTTCCCCAAGCCTCATCGGGCTTTTTGGCGATGAAAAGGGATGAAAAGACACACCAGAGCGTGATCTACTATGACCGGATACCGGAGTGCAAAGGGAAAACCGTGATCCTGCTTGACCCGATGGTCGCGACCGGCGGTTCTTTATGTGATGCGATCAGTGTGATCAAACACAAAGAACCCGCAAAGATCATCTCTCTCAACCTTATAGGATCGCCTGAAGGGCTGGACGTGGTGGAACATAAGCATCCCGATATCCATCTCTATATCGCCCAGATCGATGAAAAGCTCGATAGCAATATGTTTATCTACCCGGGACTGGGAGATGCGGGGGACAGAGCCTACAATACGGAAGGTTGACAAGGTTACTGGAGTCAAGGTATATTTGGAAAAATGTAACAGTTCTACTCTGATAAAAAACAATTGGAGTATGATGCTTTGCTCTATCGGCTATCTCTATAAGACTTCTCTTGGGGGGGGTAAAGCGCGGGAAAGATTGTCTTGTACCGAACGAATCATAATGGTATATGTGGAATCTGCAGAATAACTTCTCCCTTGCTACATTGATTCAGGGCTTTTAACTTTGGGTATGCCAATGTGTAAGAGAAGGATTTAGCTGTCTGGAATATACAGGCCATTATAGAGATGATATACCTTCAGCATAGAATAGTATATTTTTTAGTGAAATTATGTCAGAATATAGCAAGTGACTAAGGTATAGAAGGTGGGTTTAGACAGTTTATTTTACACTCTCAATTTTAAGTAGGGACAACACTCTTTTAATTCAATATTTTAAAGGCAAATACCATGAGAGAAAACTATTTTTTACGCTGGATTGGATTTGTGGTTTTTGCGCTGATTATTTGGTTGTTTTTCCCTTTTTTAAAAAGTTTTTTTGTAGCATTGCTAATGGCGATGGCTACTTTCCCTATATACCATCCGCTGGAAGCAAAAATAAAACAGTATAAAAAGCTAAAAACTTTTGCTCCTCTCCTTTCCGCCGGCATTGTTACCTTGATGTTCTCATTGATTATTTTTGTACCAATTACCGTATTTTTATTTCATGTTTTTAGTCATCCTGCAGATAGCATAGCGATGATTCACTCCTTTTTGGATAAAGCTGAGGCCTTGAGTCAAAACCTTCCGCACTATTTAGAATGGCTTAGATCCCCGATCGATACTATGATTTCAATGTCAGAAACACGCAAAGAAGAGATTACTGAATTTCTCGCAGGATGGCTTGGCAATGGGTTAAAAAACTTTATGCTAATGCTAGGGAATATGATGATGATTATTGTATTTTTCTTCTTTTTGACTTTGTACGGTCGAAGACTTGCTTTCTTTTTTATTCCTATTATTCCTCTGGCGCGTTCCCTTAAGCGAGAATTTTTTACAGGGATGACGATGATGGTATCGGTTGTCTTCTATACCTTAGTGGGAGTGATGATTGCGCAAGGATTGGCATTTGGGATTTTTATTGCTTTTTTTGATGGATACAATCCTTTATCGCTTGGATTTTTAGTGGGTATCGTGTCAATTCTTCCGCTTTTTGGGACGGCGCTGGTCTGGGTTCCTGTTGCAGTAAACGAGTATCTTCAGGGCAACATCATTAATGCACTGATCATCTCTGTCTATTCGTATGCTATGATGGCGGTTTTCATTGATAATATCGTAAAGCTTGCCATTTTAAATTTTGTAAATCGCAAGGTAGGCAAGAACAAGCATCGCATCAATGAGTTTATTATATTTTTTGCTATCGCAGGAGGATTGGCGACTTTTGGATTCTGGGGATTTATCTTGGGCCTTGCTATTGTTGCGCTTGCTGTAACAACGCTCATAACTTTGCGCAAAGCCAATCGAATTAGCCTTGCGCATGAAGAGACACACTTGGATAAAAATTAACTTTTTATACTGAGTGATTCTATTTCTTTTTGGAGTTTATCGAGTTTTTTGACGAGTTGCTTGATCTCATTCTCTTTGATTTCATCCACAGTCCCACCGTGTAAAAATTCCTGTGCCGTAGATTGAAATGCTTTGATTAATTCTTCGAGCTTCTCTTTTGCTTTGTTGACCAATTCTCCGTAATCATCGACAAGAGTTTCCTCTATGTCATTGATTTTTTTTGAAATTTCATCTTTATTTTTGAAAACATAATAGGCACCAATGCCTGTGATAGCTGCATCAACTGTGAAACTGAGTAGATTATTTTTGTTCATGTTGTCCTCTTTTATTTCTGGATTTTTGTTAAAAAACTGAGAAAATGCCTTAAACGCGAGAGAGGCATTGGTTAATTTAGCGATACCGCTAGAGGCCCTGAGTGTTAAAAACTGGCTTTCATATCCTAGCTTCTGCATTAAATCACTGCTCTCTTGAGTGATTACATTAAGATTGCTCGAAAGGGTAGAAAGCTCATCTTGGCCAAGGGCAATAAAGGTATTTACTTTATGCATGGTTTTGGTATATTGGATAGCAGAGAAAATAATTATCACAGTTATGATAACCATACATATTGCAATAATCCCTAAAAACAGAAGCTGTTGATCAATCATTTTATAATCCTTTCACCACTGTGATTTTTTATTATACACTTCCTTCTGAATTCTACAGCTTAACTGCTCAAAAGGTTCCTCTTCCGCCTCTCCAGGATAATACGAGGTTTATATATAAG
>DSDW01000039.1 GCA_011048515.1 Campylobacterota bacterium
GCACCTATGCCAGATGCGGGATCATCGTCAACGTCACACCCTTTGAGCCTGGGTTTGAGGGGCATATCACGATAGAGATCTCCAATACCACGCCTCTGCCTGCGAAGATCTATGCCAACGAGGGGATTGCCCAGGTACTCTTCTTGGAAGGGGATGAGCAGTGTGAAACCACCTACTCGGACCGCAAAGGAAAGTATCAGAGCCAAAGAGGGATCACTCTGCCGCGTATCCTTAAACAGTCATAGTTTTGGTCGGGTGCACCCGACCAACAATCATCCAATTCATCACTCTTCATTCTTAATTCCTAATCAACTTGTGTTACAATGCCAGAAATCATACCACTCTATAAAGTAAGTATCTATGAAAAATTTAATTATCGTTGAGTCACCTGCAAAAGCAAGAACTATCACCAATTTCCTGAGCAAAGAGTACAAGGTCATTGCCTCCAAGGGGCATATACGGGACCTTCCAAAAAGCACCTTTGGCATCACCCTTGACGATGAGACAGGGGATCTTATCCCCAAATACTCTATCCCCAGAGATGCCAGCGCAACAGTCAAGGAGCTTAAAAAGCTTGCCAAAGAGGCTGAAACCGTCTATATCGCGACCGATGAGGACCGCGAGGGGGAAGCGATCGGATACCATATCGCGATGGCGATCGGAAAAAACCCTACCGAACTCCCCCGTATCGTCTTCCACGAGATCACCAAAAGCGCGATCATCCATGCGCTGGAAAACCCCCGACATGTCGATATGAACTCCGTGGATGCGCAGCAGACCAGACGTATGCTTGACCGTATCGTAGGATACAAACTCTCGCCGCTGCTTGCCAGCAAGATCCAGAAAGGGCTGAGTGCGGGAAGGGTACAGAGCTCCACCCTCAAACTGGTCGTAGACAGAGAACGCGAGATCAAAGCCTTTAATCCCGAAGAGTACTGGACGATCGATGCAAAGTTTCAAAAGGATATCGATGCATCCATCTATGAGTTTGACGGGCTCAAGATCGAAAAACTGACGATCAAAAATGAAGCTGATGCTACGAAGATCACGACCGCTGCAAAGAGTGAAAGCTTCAGAGTGCTGTCAATAGAGACAACGACAAGAAAGACAAAGACCCCTCCGCCGTTCATGACCTCGACCCTGCAGCAGGCTGCTTCCACACAGTTGGGCTTCTCGCCGAAAAAGACGATGATGATCGCGCAGAAACTCTATGAAGGGGTAAAGACCGACCAGGGGGTTACCGGGGTCATCACCTATATGAGAACGGACAGTATGAACCTTGCCAAAGAGGCGGTAGAGAGTGCCAGAGAGTATATCAAAAGCCATTTCGGGGAGAAGTATCTTCCCTCCAAAGCCAAAAGCTATGTGACCAAATCCAAGGGGGCACAGGAAGCCCACGAAGCGATCCGTCCGACCAATGTCCACTTCGATGCAAAAACGGCTGCGGAGTATCTCTCCGGGGATGAACTGAAACTCTACGTTCTGATCTATAACCGTTTCCTCGCCTGCCAGATGACCGAAGCACAGTTGGAATCCCAGACGATCCTTTTTCAGGGCGATAAGACACTCTTCAAGGCAAGCGGAAGAAAACTCCTTTTTGACGGTTTCTACAAAGTGACAGGATATACGGAAAAGGACAAACTCCTGCCCGAACTGACCCAGGGGGAGAGCGTAAGCCTGGATGAGATCAAACAGGAACAGCACTTTACCGAGCCTCCCGCACGCTATAACGAGGCAAGCCTCATCAAAAAACTTGAGTCTCTGGGTATCGGACGTCCGAGTACCTATGCGCCGACGGTGACGATCCTGCAGCAGCGCAAATATATCGAGATCGAAAAAAAGCGTATCCATCCGACAGAAGTGGCATTCACCGTTACAGAGATGCTGGAGCAGCACTTCCCAGAGATCGTTGACAGCGACTTCACCTCCAATATGGAAGAGGTGCTTGACGAGATCGGAGAGGGAGAGAAAGAGTGGCAGAAGGTCCTCAAAGATTTCTATACTCCCTTCATGCAAAAGGTGGAAGAGGGCAAAAAGAACATCAAAAGCCTCAAGGTGGCAACACCGACCGGCGAGATGTGCCCCAAATGCGGGGCAGAGCTACTGCTGAGAAAAGGACGCTACGGCGAGTTCATCGCTTGCAGCAACTTCCCTACATGCAAATATACCAAAAATACCGACGGCAGTGAAGCTGAACAACCCGAAGAGACCGATGTGAAGTGTGACAAGTGCGGCGCACCGATGGTGATCAAAGATTCCCGCCGCGGGAAATTTCTGGCATGTTCGGCCTACCCCAAATGCAAAAATGCCAAACCCCTCACCCCACCAAAAGAGCTGGATATACCCTGCCCCGAATGCGGAGGAAAGCTGCAGGAGAGAGAAGGGAAACGCGGGAAGTTCTACGGATGCACCAACTATCCAAAATGTAAGTTTATCGCCAACTTCGAACCGGTCGACAAAAAGTGTCCCGAATGCAACTACCTGATGGGCAAAAAAACACTCCGGGGCAAAGAGGTCTATGAGTGCTTTAAATGCAAACATCGTGAAGATGTATCCGAGGAGAAATAATGAACGGGCTGGATGCTAGATTTGCTCCCATGGTCAAAGCCGTTTCATCCGTGCTCTATGGCAAAGAGGAGAGCATCACGCTTGCCCTGGCCGCCTTTTTCGCCAAGGGGCACCTGCTGGTCGAAGATATCCCCGGCGTGGGGAAAACGACACTTGCCAAGGCACTGGCTTCGCTGCTGGGGCTTGAGTTCAACCGCATCCAGTTCACCTCCGACCTCCTCCCCTCGGATATCCTGGGGGTCAACTACTTCAATCAGAAACAATCAGAGTTTGTCTTCAAAAAAGGACCGATCTTCACCCAGTTCCTCCTGGCCGATGAGATCAACCGTTCGATGCCCAAAACCCAGTCAGCACTCCTTGAAGCCATGGAAGAGGACAGCATTACGATCGATGGCGAACGGTATGAGCTTCAGCAGCCTTTTTTCGTGATGGGGACACAAAACCCCTATGAGGAGGTCGGCACCTTCAAGCTGCCCGATTCCCAGCTGGATAGGTTTATCTGTGCGATGAGTATCGGCTACCCTGCCCGTGAGGCAGAAAGAGAGATCCTCGCACAAAAAAAACCCAAAATACTCCCCCCGGACACTCATATCACGCTTGATGAGATCAAGGAGATACAGGAGAGAGTCAATCAGGTGCACCTGAGCGATGCTTTGCTCGATTACCTGCAGGAGATCATCGCATTGAGCAGAAACGGTGTACATTTCACGCACGGGCTCTCTACGCGGGGTGCACTGGCACTGGCTCAGATGACACGTTCATGGGCCTGTCTGCACGGCAGAGCATATGCGATTCCCGATGATGTGACCGAGGTCGCCCCCTATGTCTGCCTGCACAGGCTGCACTTCAAAGAGGGCAGGACGACCCTGGAGCACATCAGAGATGTTATCACTTCGAACACTCAGCCAGACGCGTAAACGCCTGAAGCAAAAGGCCACCCTGGGCTCGCTGCTTGTCGTGCTGATCCTTTTCGGGCTTTTTCTTGAAGCCTATATGCACAACTTCAACCTGGTCTATATTGTCCTTTTTTTTGTCTTTGCGCTGGCATTTTTCGCTTCGCCTTTCGGGATATACAATATGGCGGACCTCGCACTTGCCTACCAGGGTTCCGACAGGCTTTTTGCCAAAAAAAGATCGGCTATCTACCTGGCACTGACCAACAGCAAAAGTACCGAAAGCTATGCCCTGAAGCTTGAGTGTATGGGCCAGAACCTTTTTGTCCCCGCGCTCAAAGCGCAGAGCAGGGAGATACTTGCGCTCTCTTACAGGCCGGAACGGAGAGGAAAGCTTGAGATCGGTGCGTGCTCGCTGCAAAGCCTCTTCCCCCTAGCCACTATCCGGTTTCTCCTTCCCCTTGACCTCTCTGCGCATAGGGTGGTCTATCCCCGCCCGCAAGGCAGCAGCCTGGAGACATTTCTAAGCCGCCAAAAGGGGCGTTACGGCCAGGAGAACGATTTTGAAGGGATCTCCCCTTACACCGGCGATGCGCCCTTAGGCAAAATTCACTGGCCCTCTGTGGCAAAAGGAGAGAGTGCGCTGAAGAAATTTGCCTACGAGATACCGCTAGAGCACCTCAACTTTGATTTTTATCAGGCCGGTAAAAACGATGAAGCCAGGCTTTCCCAGCTCACACGCTGGATACTGGAGTGTGAAGCACAAAATCTGGACTTTCAGGTACAGATGCCCCATGAAAACCTGAACTCAAAAAGGATGTCGATCGATGAGATACTTGAAAAACTTGCTCTCTACTAAACCGACCCCCTTAAGAACGCTGGATATCGCCTATATCGTTACCTTGCTGCCGTTGGTACTTTTCATCAAGCTTCCGGTTTTGTTTTTCCTGCTTCTTGTCCTGGTGCTTCTGCTTATCGGCAAGAAACCCACCGCTGTCACGCTCTCTGCCGTTGCTCTGGCAGGTACCGCTGCGATTTTTTTCTCCCTCTATGGCAGTTTCAGCTTTGCGGGACTCTCCAGGCTCAAGCTCTTTGTCGAACTGATGATCTATCTGCTGCTGATGGCGATTGCACTCCAAAGGCTTACCCGAGAGATCAACTTTTACCTCAAGATCTCCCCTCTGCTCCTGCTGGCAACAAGCCTTTTTTTCTTTCACTCCCTGCCTATGCTCGTTTATGTCGCGCTGGAGGTATTTGTCCTGACGACGATGCTGGTCTGGCAGGTCATGCAGACGGATCTCTATCGCTCACTCAGGGTCTCTTCTGCACTCTATGTCGCCTCCCTGCCTATCGTGATACTCTTTTTCATCTTCTTTCCCCGAATCTCCATGGAGCATGCTAGATATGGTTTCAAGGGGGATCTTATGCACAGAAGCGGCCATGACGGGCTGATGCACCTGGATAAAAATGCCCTCCTTGTTCCCTCTCAGCGTATTGTCATGGAGGTAGGCTTCAAAGAGAAGATTCCTTCTGCAGGGCAACTCTACTTCAGGGGAAGCGTACTTTACGATAAAATCGACAATATCTGGAGGCCTTTAAAAACTTCCCGAGATGCGCCTTCGCCTGATTTTTCAAAAGGTGAGCTCATCTCCTACAAAGTAACCCTCTACCCTACCAGCAAACCCTGGATCTACCTGCTTGAACGACCTCTTTCCGGACCGCAGAAAGCTACACTGAACTCTCATCTGGAGAGCAAAATGTCTCAGCCCATCAAGGAAACCATGCTCTACCAGGCGGAATCCCTGCTGAAATCAAGCTACAAAAGCCCGCTCCCCGAGACGCTCAGACAGATCACTTTACGTTATGATGCAGCAAGTGATCCCAGAACACAGTCCCTCGCGCATGAGATTCGGATAAAGTCCAACGACCCGAGACAAAAACTTGAAGCGGTACAGTCCTTCTTCAGGGCACAGAAACTTACCTATACGCTCAAGCCCAAACCCTTTGATCTGAACAACTCTACCGACAGCTTTCTTTTTGAACAGAAAGAGGGATACTGCGTGCACTTTGCGGCTGCCTTCACCACACTGGCAAGGATGGTCGGCATTCCAAGCCGGATCGTGACCGGATACAGGCCTGACGGGTCGAACAGCATTCAAAACTATCTTATCGTCAGAGAGAGCGATGCGCACGCCTGGGTTGAAGTCTATCTCGATGGACGCTGGCACAGGGTAGAGTCCACCGCCTTTGCTGCTGCGATCAAGGACGATACGGATCAGGGGAGCAGTATGGATATGGCCGCAGGAGAGAAAAGCCAATGGCAGCAACTCAATCTATACCTCCACTATATCAAGTACCAGATCGATACCTGGATCCTGGAGTACAGCTCCCTGAGCCAAAAGAAGCTCTTTTCCTACCTGAAAACCGATACGCTTTTTCTCCTCAAATTTATTTCGAGTTTTCTCCTCCTGCTTGCGCTGCTGATCCTTGCCCTCTACCTGCTCAGCCGGCCGAAATGCCGCGACAGGATCCAGTGCATGCTCAAGCCGCTTCTTGATACGCTGGAGAAACAGGGGTTTTCGAAACAGCAGGGGGAGAGCCTCAACCGCTATTTCAGCCGTATCGAACAAGCAGAGCAGATCCCCCTCTCCGCGCTCAACAGACTCTATCATCAGCTCAGATATCAAAAAACGGTAAAGCAGGAGTTCCTGCGAAGTTTCGAAGAGGAGGTCAGAAGGGTGAAGAAAACCCTGAAATAGGCTTCCTGGCAACTTTTGCGCCCCCTGATGGGAAAAGTTCCATTTAGATCAGTCAGGTTACGCTATAAGATTATTTAATATAATCACCTATCAGCAAAAATTCGATAAAATATTACTATTTAAAACAGTATATTGCAGACACAAAGGAAAAAGATGGTTTTTATCGATGATATCGTAGCAGACGAGGTAATGGATAGTAGGGGAAATCCTACCGTAAGGGCAAAAGTAAGCCTGAGTGACGGAACAGTAGCGAGCGCAATCGTACCAAGCGGTGCAAGTACGGGTAAACGCGAGGCACTGGAACTTCGTGACGGCGGCGACAGATACATGGGTAAAGGCGTTCAGCAGGCATGCGGAAATGTAAACGGACCGATCTATGAGGCACTGGTAGGGATGAGCCCCTACAACCAGGCGGAAGTTGACCTCACGATGAAAGAGCTTGACGGGACAAACAACTACGGCAATCTCGGAGCAAATGCAGTGCTGGGTGTCTCCATGGCGGTAGCACGTGCAGCAGCGGCAAGCCTGAAAATGCCGCTCTACAGATATCTTGGCGGAGCGAATGGTGTGACAATGCCCGTACCGATGCTCAACATCATCAACGGCGGAGAGCATGCGAACAACTCCGTGGACTTCCAGGAGTATATGGTCATGCCTGTGGGCTTTGACAGATTCTCTGAAGGGCTCAGAGCCGCTGCGGAAGTCTACCACAACCTCAAAAAGATCATTGACGGCATGGGTGAGAGTACCGCAGTAGGTGACGAGGGAGGATTTGCTCCAAACCTGAAAAGCAATGAAGAGCCGATCCAGGTGATCATGCAGGCGATCGAAAAAGCCGGATACAAACCTGGTGAGCAGATCGCCATTGCACTGGATGTTGCTGCAAGCGAACTGATCAATGATGCAGGAAAATATGTGCTCAAATCAGAAAACAGAGAACTGACAAGTTCGGAAATGGTAGCATACTATGCCAACCTTTGCGAAAAATACCCGATCGTATCCATCGAGGACGGTCTCAGCGAGGATGACTGGGACGGATGGAAAGAGCTTACCGATGTACTGGGAAGCAAAGTACAGCTTGTAGGGGATGATCTCTTTGTCACCAATGTATCGATCCTTGCCGAGGGGATCGAAAAGGGCATCGGAAATGCCATCCTGATCAAGCCGAACCAGATCGGTTCCGTATCCGAAACGATGCAGACAATCAGACTGGCTCAAAGAAGTGGGTATAATTGTGTGATGTCACACCGTTCAGGAGAGAGTGAAGATACTTTTATCGCGGATTTTGCAGTGGCGCTCAATACCGGCCAGATCAAAACAGGTTCTACCGCAAGAAGCGACAGGATCGCAAAATACAACAGGCTGCTAGAGATTGAAGCGGAACTGGGACAGTTCGAGTACCTCGGTGCGGAGCCGTTTGCAAAATAACCCGATGGAAGTGATACAAAAGGCGGGAGAAATCGCAGGTTTATCGATCAAAACTTTTTTGATAAGCTTGCTTGGGATTCTGCTTTTTGGCATCTATCTTGGTATTCTTATCTATGGGGAGAATTCACTTACGGTTTTGGAACATCTCAAAGAGAAAAAAGCGGCGCTGGTTGATAAGAAAAAAGTCTTAAAAGCTGAAAACAAAAGACTTCAAAAAGAGTACTTTGAGCTAAAGCAGCTTGAACCCGGTGAAAACTGAAAGAGGAGTAAAATATGAAGCGGTATCTATTGACAGGAGTTGCACTACTGTGCATGGGGTTGGAAGCATCCAGTAACCCGTTTGATCTTAAAACAAACCTTAAAAATCTGGATGAGGAACAGAGCAGTTTGATCTCAGAACTGAGAGAGTCATCCAGCAGCGATGAGTTTCTGCTCGATGAGGAACTCGATGCTGATCAAGAGACGGACTCTATAGAAAAAGAGAACCTTGATGCAGTGCAACCTTCCGACCAAAACGCTTCTCCCTCACAGGCGATCCAAAAGGCAGTATTGACAGAGGAACCCTCTGTCAAAGAGACAGTGAAAAAGGAAAAAGCTGAAACTGCAGAGCCATCTGCAGCAACTCCCCCAAAAGAGAGCGCAAGGGAAACGCTATCTGAAACACTGAAAGAGGAAAGAATAGAGAGTGAAGAGAAAAAGCCTGACGAAACAGCAGAAACACTTGTTCAGATCATGGCCGAGGAACAGAAAAAGGCTGAAGAGACACGCTTAAAGGCACTCGAAGAAGAGCGTATCGCTGTTGAGAAGTACGAAGCGGAACGTCTTAGAAAAAAACAGGCTCAGGAAGCAGCCAAGCCGAAAACAGAAATAAAAGAGACACCAATCGCACCTATAGAAACTGAAAAAACTCAAAAAGCGGAAGAGAAACAGGTCGAAATAGAAGAAGCGATGGAACAGGCGAAAAAAGAGGTGGAACAATCTCAGCCACAGCAAACCGTAGCTGCCGAGAGAGAGAAGCCAGAACAAAAGTCAATACTGGATGATATCGATCTCACAGAAGAACAAAAACAAGCCAAAGAAGCAGCCGACAGACTTTATCTTGAAGCGGTCAAAGAAGTGGATGCAGAGTAATCTCCTGCATCCCTCTCCCCTCTCCCTTTTATTCACACCTATATTTTTCTGCTGTTAAGAAATTTTATCGTGATCATTGAGATCAATATCTCAAAGATACTTGCCAGGATCAATTGATAATAGTGAAGTTTTTCCAGCAAATGTGCTTCATATCCTACCGTTGCTACGGCAATGAGCAGCGTAAGAGGCATCGAAAGAGAGAGTGCGACCAAAAATGCATCCTTTTTTCGGCTCAAACTCTGCAGAACTGCACCCGCCAATACCCTGGAACCGATCATCAAAAACGTGATCAGCAATGCACCAGAAACAACTCCCGGCATCATAAGGGCTTTGATATCAAAGGAGGCACCAATGTAGATAAAGAACAAAGGTACCAGAAACCCAAATCCCAAACTTGACATTTTCTCTTCGAGTTTCTTTTCATGATGAAAAAATGCAGAGATTGCAACACCGGCGATAAATGCACCCAATGCCAATTCCAGTTCAAGAGAAAGCATCACAGCAATCAGGATAAAGAAGAGTGCGATCGCCAAGCGTATATCCTGATCTGAAGTATCAAACTTAGGTACCAGCGCGTTCTTAAGCTCCGGATACCACCAGAAGAGAAGATGCAAAAGGCGGTAAAGGAAATAGATAATGACCATAAAGAGCACCAGATAGCCCAAGTGGACCAATAGGGTGATATTAAACCCTGTTTTGCTTGCAGCATCAAAGATCGTCAGTACGGCAATACTTACTATCTCCCCCAATACTCCGGCGATAAATGCCATACGTATCCAGGGCTGATCCTTGCCGTACGTTTTGGAGAGTGACGCCAGAAGCCCTATGGAGATCAAAGGCATAGAGATGATGATCACCGAATCCAGACGGAAAAGAAACCCGGTGAGCGTCGTAAAAAACACCATTGAAGCAAGAAAGAGTATCGACTTATTGATCACTTTTTTGGAACTTCCCGTGATCTGCTTGAGATCCACCTCCATACCAGCCAGGAACATCAGGTAAAGAAATCCCATTTTAGCAACCAGGGTAAAATACTCACTCTCCACAATCAATCCCAGATAGGCAAAAACCGATCCAAGGATAATTTCTATAGGAGGGGTTGGGATACGAAGTATCTTGGCCACAAAGGGGCTTCCCCATATGAGGAGAGAGAGCGTTAAGATAAGCAAAATATTCTCTTGCATGCTTTTATCCGCTCGGACTAATGTTTTTCACACGTTGTGGCGATTTCGTATCCCAGTGACTGAAGCATATGCTGATCCTTTAACGGTTCGCTTCCTTTGGTTGTCAGATAGTTGCCGATCACCATCGCATTCGCGCCTGCTTCAAACATCCTGTTTTCATTGCCGCAGAACAGAAGCTCCCTTCCTCCTGCAACCATCAAAAGTTTATCCTCGCCTAAAAGCTTCCTTGCTTTTTGGATCACTTCTACTGCTTCATCAAGCCCTATGTTACGCGTTTTTATTGGCAAGGCAGGGTTGGGGTGATAAAAGTTGAGCGGCGTTGATTCTGGCTTAAGAGAAGCGATAGAGTCAAGCAGGTCATTACGGTCCTGTTCACCCTCGCCCATGCCAAAGATCCCTCCGGTGCAAAGCGCCAATCCAACCGATTTTACATTTTCACAGGTACGATAGCGTTCATCCCAGCCATGGGTCTGACAGATATCAGGGTAGTATCTCTCTGATGTTTCAAGGTTGTGGTTATAACTGTCAATCCCATGTGCTTTTAGGTACTTAAGTTGTTCCCTTGATGCCGTACCGTTGCAGGCGATCAGATTCAATCCCTCTACTTCTTTTTTGATCGCTTGTGCTGCTCTCGCAACAAAGTCCACTTTTTTGTCATCCAGCCCCTTTCCGGCAGTGACAAGACAGTAACCAAGGGCTCCGTGTGATTTCGCAATTTTTGCTTCTTCAACGATCGTAGCAACATCTTTATAGGTGTAGCGTTCTATCTCGGCATGATACCGTACACTTTGTGTACAGAACTTACAATCCTCTTTACATGTCCCCGAAAGGATATTGTTAATAGCACATAAAAAAATCTGTTTTTGTTTCATCATGACGGGATTATACCTAAATCCTTTCAGATATCACTAAAGTGAAATCTTCAATTTATCAATTCATAATGATCGTTTCCGAAGGTATACCTTTTCTTCCCTCGAATGCCAAAAAGAAGATCCTTTTTGGCTAAAGACAACGGAATTACTCCACCATCTCGCTTTCATCGGCAGAAAGCAGTGTACTGAATCCAAGAGCTTCCTTGATCTTTCCTTCGATCTCGGCACGCAATTCCGCATTGTCTTTAAGTGTCAATTTTGCATTCTCTTTCCCCTGTCCGAGCTTTTCAGCGCCATAACTGAACCATGCACCCGATTTGTCGATGATATCCAGTTTTACACCGTAATCCACCAATTCTCCTTCGGCAGAGATCCCTTCGCCGAACATGATATCAAATTCCGCCTGTCTGAACGGAGGCGCCACTTTGTTTTTGACCACTTTTGCTTTCACCCGGTTGCCGATCTGTGATTCACCCTGTTTGAGCGTAGCAATACGTCTCACATCGATACGTACCGAACAGTAGAACTTCAATGCGTTACCGCCTGTCGTAGTTTCAGGGCTTCCGTACCCCATCGTACCGATCTTCATACGTATCTGGTTGATAAAGATCACGGTTGTATTTGTTTTATGAAGCAGTCCTGTCAGTTTTCTTAATGCCTGGGACATCAATCTTGCCTGCAGCCCTACGTGCTGGTCACCCATCTCGCCCTCAATTTCGTTTTTGGGGGTAAGTGCCGCAACGGAGTCTACCACGACCAGATCAACTGCCCCCGAACGTGCCAGTGTTTCGAGTACATCAAGCGCCTGCTCCCCAAAATCAGGCTGGGAAACCAGAAGGTTTTCCGTATCTACTCCAAGATTCTTTGCGTAGATGACATCAAGTGCGTGTTCTGCGTCGATAAAGGCACAGATCTTCCCATCCTTCTGCGCAGAGGCAATGGTTTGCAGAGAGAGTGTGGTTTTCCCTGAGGATTCAGGACCGTAGATCTCGATGACTCTTCCTACCGGAATACCGCCTATTCCCAGCGCCATATCAAGCCCCAACGAACCGGTACTGATCGCTTCAAGAGGCTCGAACTCTTTGTCTCCGAGCCTCATCAAGGTACCTTTGCCAAAAGCTTTATCGATCTGCTTAATCGCCATTTCCAATGCTTTTTGTTTGTTTGCATCCATTGCCATAGTCATGATCCTTACCTTAATTAATGTGAAATTCTATCACCATTTTAATAGGATTATGATATCGTAGAAAAAAAAATGTCATATTGTCATACTTTTAAAAAATATCCGGTCGGATAGATACTATGACAGAGGGTTTTTCTTTTTGGGCCGCTTATGATAAAATGGCGTTATTACTAATTTAAGCGAGTTTAATCTGATGAATCCTATACAATTAGCCCACTCACCCGATGCCGATGATATCTTTATGTAC
>DSDW01000066.1 GCA_011048515.1 Campylobacterota bacterium
CGCTAATGCCTTTACCGGCTTTTATATCACGAGCAAATTGCTCTACATCTACTTCTATCTTCATATGTCATTCCTTGGGTATTTGTTATTTTACCCGATTGACACAGAATTATGAACGGTCCCGGACACAACGATCCGCCCCTACAAAATTCCTCCTTCCTACTTCCTGCTCCCTGCTCCTTCCTCCCTGCTCCCTGCTCCCTATTGACCAAACCTTTGGTTTGGACAGTGTATAATCTCCTATGTCAAAAGAACTTAACACGGAACACGTAACACTCAGCACTGTTCATCTCTCCCCGGAGTTAACATTCCTCATCGCCTGCTGCCAGGCGGAGCCGACGCAGGAGGATATCGACCTCATCCGCAGCTACCTGTCACAAATTACTAATGCCCAATCAGGAAATACCCATGGGGTTCAACCATCAACCATTCACTCCTCATCCCTCACTCCTGGTTCCTCACTAGCAGCCAAGGCTGCGCTTGCCCCCTCACGTCGTCCTCGCGAAGGCGGGGATCCACAGTCGCAAAGCGACAACTCCCATTCCTCTCGTCATCCTCGGGCTCGACCCGGGGATCCACAGTCGCAAAGCGACAAGCATCAAAACCTCATCACACTTGCCCACAGACACGGCATCCTCCCGCTTGTCTATAAAACCCTGAAGAGACTCTCCGAAGAAGGTCTCCTCCGTGATCCGTCAGACGTAACCCGTAAAGCGACCCCCCCGTCATCCTCGACCCGCACCCCCGTCATTCCGGACTCGATCCGGAATCCACAGTCACAAAGCGACAACACCCATTCCTCTCGTCATCCTCGGGCTCGACCCGGGGATCCACAGTCACAAAGCGACAACACCCATTCCTTTCGTCATCCTCGGGCTCGACCCGGGGATCCACAGTCACAAAGCGACAACTCCCATCACGAATTACGAATTGCGACGCACGACCTATTATTGTCTGCCCTCAAGCAGCAATACACGGCGATCGCCCGCCGCAACATGCTGATGAGCGCCGAGCTACTGCGCATCATGAAGCTGCTGGAAAGCAACGGCATCGAGGCGCTGGCGTTCAAGGGCCCTGCCCTGGCACAGATGGCGTACGGGGATATCACGATGCGGCAGTTTGGGGATCTGGATGTGCTGGTCAAAAAAGAGGATATCTACAAGATCGACCATTTACTGCAATCCCAAGGCTACGATCGATTGCTGGCACTTACCCCGGTACAGGAGAAGATCTGGATCAGGTATGCCCATGACCTTGGCCTCATCCATAGGGAGAGAGGAACGCACTTTGAGATGCACTGGTCATTTCTGGATGAGGACTACCCGATGCAGCTTGACCTGGATGCCTACCGGGACAATAGACAGAAGGTCACGATCAACGGCCGTGAGGTCCCTACCTTTTCCACTGAAAACCTGCTGGTCTATCTCGCTATCCACGGCTCCAAGCATCTCTGGGAGAGGATCGAGTGGATCAAGGATATCGATCTGCTGATCAGGAACCATGAGATAGACTGGGAGAAGGTCAGAGTGATATCCGGAGATACAGGCTTTGAGAGGATGATCCATCTGGGGCTCCTGCTAAGCAGCGAGCTCTTTGGCTCACCGCTCCCTTCAAAGATGCATCAGCTGATCCGGCGAACCCCGCAGATAGACACCGTATCCCGGTTTGTTCTGGAGAGCTGGAAGGCACCGAAAAGCACGTTCGCCAAAACCGCGGCGATGCTCCGACTCTTCCCTGACCTCAAAGCGCGGCTGCTTTACCTGCACAAGATCATCCTCAAGCCTTCATTCAACGAATACTGGTTTATCGACCTGCCCAAAGGGATGTACTGGGCCTACTATCTTGTCCGGCCCTACCTGCTGCTCAAAAAATATCTTTCAAAAGAAGATCAGCGCTCTTGAGCAACAACAGTCCCTTATCCCCTTTTACCCCTTAACGCTTCCAGATAGCTCTCTGCATCCTGATCCCCCTCTTTCACGGACCACTCGGGAAAGACTTTGGATTGATCCTCTACAAACGGCCCCTCTTTTACTTCCAGAACAAAGGCATTGTCACTTTCGCAGACAATCGTGTGGATAACATTCGGCTCTATCTCTACCATAGAGGTACCTGAACCTTCCCCCATGGCTACCTCTTTCTGGATGCCTCCGTTCTCGTCAAAGATGATCAGCGTTACACTCCCCTGCAAAACGATAAAGAGTTCGGTCTGGTATGCATGTTCGTGATAATGCGGCGGGATATAGGTCTCTCGCAGCATACAGATCAATACTTTTTGGACCGGTTCTTTGTAGGAGTGGTGGAGATTGTAGTGTGCCCTCTTCCGGGGTGAGGCTTCCGCCCGCAACCGAAGCTCCTCAAAGGTACGCTGGTCAAAGATACGGTAACTCATTGCCGATCAGCCCCGGCCAGGATCTGCCGGGCAGCGGCCTGGACAGCGAAGCGCTCTTCGAGCAGTTTTCTGGCGTTATGCCCCACCTCTTCTCTGTGCGCATCGTCCAGTAGTTTTTTTGCATTAGCCAAAAAGCGTTCGTCCTCCCCGTTGACCGTGACAAGTCCGGCCCCGGCATCTTCCACGATCTCTTTGAGATCGTTCCCCGCATTGATGCTCCCCAGGATCGGCAGCTCCTGCACCATGTACCCCAGCAGCTTGCCGGGGAAGTTATGGGTAGAGTGGTCCCTGTGAAGCGTGAACAATCCTATATCAAACGCTGCGAGCATCTGCTTGAACTCCTCCTGGGAGACAGAAGGCAGCAGGGTCATATTGTCCAGCTCCTCTTTCTCTATCGCTTCTCTGACAAGTTCCACCTCATCCCCCGCACCGACCAGAACAAAATGCGCTTTTGTTTCACTGCGCATCTTCTTCGCAAGCCTGACGATATTCATCATATCCTGTGCATGGCCGATATTGCCGCCATAGAAGTAGACGGTTTTTTCGGTCAATCCCAACTGCCCTTTATAGTCGGTTGTCGATTCAACCGGGGTATTGGCTGCCCAGTTGTAGAGGACTTCCATCTTTTTGTCACATGTTACTTTCTCTTTGAACCACTCAAGGTTTTTTTGGGACATCAACCCGATCGTATCGGCACTCTCATAATTCTTTTTCTCAAAAAAACGGAAATATTTCTCTATCTTCGAGCCTTCACGTATCAATCCCTGGTCCAAAGCCCACTGAGGGAAAAGGTCGCGCAGGATAAGATAGCTTGGTGCACCCCACAATGTTTTGAGACGGGATACCAGACTCCCGAAAAAGATAGAGGGGGAGTAGTAGACGATCAGATCATGCGAATTGCTTCGGAAATACGATGCAAAACTCCGCCATGCACGATAGGAGAGCAGTGTTTCATTGATCGCTCTTTTGACCTTGCCTACGTTCTTTATCTCCCCGCTTCGGAAACGGCAGACCGTGACACCATCGAGCATGCTGATCTCTCTTTTTGCCTTCAGTGTTGATGATGGCGTGACCACCGTCACCTCATGCCCCTGCCCTTTCAGTTCACAGGCAAGCTCATGCATCATCTTCGCCCCGACTTTGATACTCTCGGGCATATAGTCATCAATGATCAGACAGATACGCATTGAAACTACTTTTTCCAGACATTACGATTGATATAATCAGTATAAGAGAGAATGATCCTCAAGACTTTATCTGAGACATTGGGCATACTGTAGTCAGCAACATGCCGCAAAAGCTCGGGGGTCTGTGTTTCAAGGACCCTCAGCCCTTGCAGTATGCGCTCTTTGTCCAGTCCCACCATCATCACCGACGCTTCTTCCATCGCTTCGGGTCTTTCATGGGCTTCGCGGATGTTCAGAGCGGGGAATTTCAATATGGACGACTCTTCGCTGATCGTCCCGCTGTCACTGAGCACAGCTTTGGCATCCATCTGCAATCTAACGTAGTCATTAAATCCCATCGGCTTCATCAGCCTGACCAGTGGGTTAAATGTCACCGCTTTCTCTTCTATCTTTTTGCGGGTACGGGGATGGGTCGAGACGATGATCGGCATTTCATAGATCTCCGCCATCGCGTTGAGTGTTTCCACCAAAGCATCGAAGGTCCTGTCACTGCCGATATTCTCTTCCCTGTGTGCCGAAACGACGAAATATTTCCCTTTTTCCAAAGAGAGCTCGTTGACGATAGTTGAAGCCCTGATATCATCCAGTTTGCTATGGATCACTTCATACATCGGGCTACCTGTCTTGATGATGCGATCCGCCGGAAGCCCCTCGCGCAGGAGATACTCTCTGGCGATGTCGCTGTAGGTCAGGTTGATATCGCTGATATGATCGACGATCTTCCGGTTCGTCTCTTCGGGGACACGCTGGTCAAAACAGCGGTTTCCCGCCTCCATGTGGAAGATGGGGATCTGGCGTTTCTTCGCAGGGATGGCACACAGACAGCTGTTGGTATCACCCAGTACCAGAAAGGCATCGGGTTTTACCTCGGCAAGCAGCGGATCGACTTTGATCAGGATATTTCCGATGGTCTCTGCAGCACTTCCCAGTGCGGCATTGAGAAAGTAGTCGGGTTTGCGCAGTCCGAAGTCCTTGAAAAACACCTCGTTCAGTTCATAGTCATAGTTCTGTCCTGTATGCACGATGATCTGTTCTACGGCATCGGAAGCATCCAGTTTTTTGATGACCGCAGCCAAGCGGATGATCTCGGGTCTTGTTCCTACCACTGTCATGACTTTTAGTTTTTTACGACTCGGCATTTAGTGCCTCCCTGCATTGAATTTCAATTCTTATCATCGTTTATACCTTTAAAAAATATGTATCCGGATTTTCACGGTCGAAGAGCTCGTTCGCCCACAGCAGCAGCACCATCTCCGTATCCCCTGTATTGGTGATGTCATGCGTATATCCCGGGATCATCTCGACGACCTCCATCTTTTTGTCGCTGACACGGTATTCGATGATTGCATCACCGTGTATCTGGCGCAGTTTGATGCTGGCCTCGCCTTTGATGACGAGGAACTTTTCGTTTTTGGTGTTATGGTAGTGGTTCCCCCGCGTAACACCCGGTGCCGTGGTCGAGATGGAGACCTGACCGCTGTCAAGGGTCTTGATAAACTCATAAAACGTACCCCGCTCGTCCTGATGCCCGTTCAGATCATACGCAAAGCGGTCTGTCGGGAGAAAGCTCAGGTAGGTAGCATACAATGCCCGCTCAAATCCCCTGCCCACGCGCGGTGTCAGCAGCGTTTCCCGGCTCTCTTTGAACGAGACCAGCAGATCGCGTATCTCTCCGAGGCTTTTCCTGTAGAGAGGGGAGACATCCCCGTAGACGGTTCCCTCTTTTCCGTTTTCCTCCAGATGTCGGACGAACTGCTCGACGACATCATCGATGTAGACCAGGCTCAACTCGACACTTTCGTCATTGACCTGGAGGGGAAGATCGCGCGAGATATTGTGGCACCATGTCGCGATCACGGTGTTGTAGTTCGGGCGCGACCATTTGCCGAACACATTGGGGAGGCGGTAGATATACACTGTCGCTCCGCTCTGCTGCGCATACGCTTCCAGCACCGCTTCTCCCTCCCGCTTGCTCTTGCCGTAGTCGTTGTCACGCTCTGCCTGTACGGAAGAGCTCAACAGTACGGGGATCTTTCTGCCGCTCTGCTCTGCCAGGTCGGCGATGCGGCGTGTCAGGTCGCGGTTGCCTTCGTAGAACTCACCGACGTTGTCCGGACGGTTGATCCCCGCGAGGTGGAAGATGAAATCGGCCCCTGCTACTTTGTGCTCGAGGCTCTCGGGGCTGTCGGAACGCGAAAAGGTATCGATCTCGACACCTTCCATCCTCTCCAGCCGTTCGATCAGGTTTTTGCCGATAAACCCCCGGCTTCCCGTAACCAATACACGCATCACAGTACTCCGAATTCTCTGAGGTCGTCCTGTATCTCGCGCAGTTCCAGCAGCATCCCTCTGAGCTCTGCTTCGTCAAGGCGGTGGGTATTGTGCGAATGGTACTCGTGCGCCTGCGTCACGACTGTCTCTCCCTCCTCGACAAACTTGTTATAGTTGAGGTCGCGCGTGTCTGCGGGGATGCGGTAGTAATTGTCCATATCCACGGCATGGACCATCTCTTCTTTGGTCAGCAGTGTTTCGTAGAGCTTCTCTCCGTGGCGTGTACCGATGACGCGCACCGTGTGTTCCGGGCGGTTCAGCATGTTTTTGAGGGTATGGGCAAGAAGCTCGATCGTTGCTGCCGGTGCTTTTTGTACGAAGATATCGCCGTTGTGTCCGTGTTCAAAGGCGAAGAGGACCAGCTCGACCGCCTGATCGAGGCTCATCATGAAGCGTGTCATCGCCGGGTCGGTGATCGTGATCTCTTTTCCCTGACGGATCTGGTCGATAAAGAGCGGTATGACCGACCCGCGGGAAGCCATCACGTTGCCGTAACGGGTGCAGGCGATCATCGTCTCGTTATCATTCAAGTTTCTCGACTTTGCGACGGCCACGCGCTCCATCATCGCTTTGCTGACTCCCATCGCGTTGATCGGGTAGACGGCTTTGTCGGTGCTCAGGACGATCACTTTTTTGACCCCCGCGTTGATCGCGGCGTTGAGGACGTTTTCGGTCCCTATGACGTTGGTCTGGACCGCCTGCATCGGGTAGAACTCGCACGAGGGGACCTGTTTGAGTGCCGCCGCGTGGAAGATGAAGTCCACACCACGTACCGCATCGTTGACCGAGTTCACATCGCGCACATCCCCGAGGTAAAACTTGAGCTTGGGGTTATTGTAGAGCTTGCGCATATCATCCTGCTTCTTCTCGTCCCGGCTGAAGATACGGATCTCCCCGATATCTGTATCCAGAAACCTTCTAAGTACAGCATTCCCAAACGATCCCGTTCCTCCCGTGATGAGCAGTGTTTTCCCTTTAAACATTATCTTTCTCCTTTTTTTAAATTATTCTATAAATCAACTGTCTTGTCATTTTAAATCTCAATCCCATAATGATCTTTAACAACCTCTTGAATAGTTTGATTATTCTTTTTTGCAAGTTGTTGGATCTGATAAACTTTTGTATCAACAAGAAAACGATACCAAAAAGCATGCAACGTGTGGTATATAAAACCTCTTTTGCCATCTAAAAATCCAAACTGAAAGAAATATCGGTAGATAAAATAGAGTACGGGACGCACAAATAAAGGAACCCTGAAGTAGACATTTTCTTTTAGCCAACGCTTCCGTTCTGTCTTGTGACCAAACAGATTGGCAACCGTATCTACTTTTCCCAGATTTTCTTTTGCGATCAGAAAATCTATCGCTTCACGAGTTGAATATCCATTGTGTTTGGTAGTCCACAGCGCAATATTTTCTTGCCGGTCATAATTCGCTTCAATGACATCGATATTACTGTGGACCAAAACACCATCCACTTTAATGTGTTCATCCATCCAGCGATCTTCCATCTGCCCTTTTGATTTTTTATAGACACGTAGAAAATAATTCGGATAATTTCCGCCATGCTTGATCCATTGAGACATGAAGTAAATCTTCATTTTTACATAAACACCATCAGCACTGTCATTCTCGATAATGGTTCGAAGTTCCTCGAAGCCCTCTTTGGTCCATCGTTCATCGGCATCGATACGCAAAATCCATTCATTTTTGATATCAGTATTTGCAATTGCCCAAATAAACTGTTTGGATTGATTAATAAATTTGTTCTGATAAAATTTTTTAGTGTAATTATTCGTAATCTCTTCCGTCTTATCATTTGAAACAGAGTCTACTATTATGATGTCATCCACATACTCATGGATTGATTCTAAACATGCTTCTATGTTACGTTCTTCATTATAAGTCAAGACTATAGCAGTTATAGGGAGTTTGTTAGTCTGCATGTAAGCTTCCTAATTGACTTTGAATGTAGTAATAGATTAATTTGATACACTCATTGACCACAAATACCACAGCTTCTGGATTTGAATAGAAGTTGTCACGATCCCACCAGTCATTTTCACTTGAAACTATCATGTAACTTATATTAGCATCTTCATAATGCGCTACCTTAGAAGCAAAAAAACTAATTCTTCGTGAATGAGGAGCATCAGTTATAAGCATAACAGAGTGAAGTTTATTTTCTAACATATAATTTTTTATATAGAAAATTTCTTCCAAAGTATTAATAGCCTTTGCATTAAATACAATATTTTCGATATCAACTCCTTTTTTTGCTAAATAACTTGCTCTCCAGTCTAATTCGTGAATTTTCATACTAGGATCAAAATCATCCGCACCTGTTAAAATGATCTTTTGCGATGATGAGTAATTATGATCGAAAAGTTCAAGCGTTTTTTTGATTCGATTGCCATTGTCTCCTCCAAGGGACACAATTACATCAGCATATTTTGGTTCTGTGGTAACATCAAAAAAATTACCCAAATTTTTTATGCCTAAAACTATAGCTATGAAAGCGACTAGTAAAACAATGACTTTTTTACTCATTTTGTCTCCACTATCTTTTCAAATACGTCTTTAAACTGTAAAGCAATATTTTTCCAGTCGTATTTTTGCGCCAATATTCTGGCATTTAGGCGCATTTGCTCTCTATCTTTTTCCAGCATTTCCAGCATCGCGCTTGCTGTGTCTTCTATAGTGTTATCAACCCATTTTCCGCAATCAGCACTTTCCACTTCCTGCCAAGGCGTTCCTGTACTGGCAACGATAGGGGTGCCTGCTGCGAGGCTTTCGATATAGACATTACCGAAGTTTTCATTGTGAGATGGGAGGACAAATAAATCGGCATTAGCCAAAAAATCTACTTTGTCTTGACCATTCATAGGTCCTATCAGATATATACGATTATTTAGTTCAAGGGCATTGATCAAGTTCTCCAAATTCTGTTTTTCACCTTCATCTGGTCCAGCAATGAGAAGAATGGATTCGGGATATGTTTGCAATACTTCAGCAAACGCCTGAATTAAAATATCAAAACCTTTTTTGGCATGCAATCTGCTCATCGATACAATAATATTATTGGATTCGATATCTGCTTTGACGTATTTTTTTATATATTCTTGTTTGTTTAATATGTTGTTTTTATGATATGAGTCAACATCAACGCCATTTGGAATTATGACAATTTTGGCATCAGGGAAAATTGTCAAAATGTCCTGTTTTTCTGCTTCACAAGTTGCATGAAAATATATATTTTTCACAAATGGCTTAATTAAATACTTCAGCCAGAATTGCTTAAAACGACTTCCTTGATTAACGCACCAATGACATAATGCTCCTCTGGGGGATAAAACGATGGGCTTACGAAAGCATTTTGCATACAATAGAGAAATTGGAGCCGGCGTATCGAATACAGTTTGAATGCTTATAATTTCGGCCTGTTTTATGTCTTTCCAAATATTACAAAAAAGTTGCCAAGAAAATTTATTTACTTTTGTCTCGTCGTAATATTTCACAAAAAAGTTTTCTTCAAATTTTGTCCACTTGTTTGTCTGGACGTCGAGGCGGGTAGTTATGTTGGCGTTGGTAGTCGATACGTAAACTTCCACATCCTCCAGCTTTGCCAGTTCCTGGCAGGTGTGAAGGGTCGAAAATATCGGACCGCCGTAGATAACGGCGGGGTAGAATGATGGGATGATGAGGGAGATTTTCATGTTAAAATAACCTTTCTGCAATACACTTTTCCAAGAAATTTGGGGGGAGTGAGTTTGAATCTCTTGTTTTCTGCTTGCAAAATATGAGATAGTTTTTGAAACTCTCTTAAACTGTTGATGTCAAGTGTTGAAGTAAGCAGGACCACATCTTCACCACCTTTTATCTTCGCTATATCCATCTCTTCTGTTTTAGCAGGTTGGGTTATTCTACTATCACCATATTTTGCATCGTTTACCTGCACTATGTAGGCATGTATATCTCGTGACACACTTCCTACAATGTTCGAAAAATAATTTGTATCTTTGTTATGTTCAATCGCTACTACAAAATCCACTTTTGCAACAAGATTTGATCTATAGCTTATATCAGTAAGCTCATAGCAGTTAAAGACACTAAAATAGTTACCCTTGTAGGTATAGATTTTTGGTTTAATATTGTGCTCTTTATGGTTTTTATTTATCTTTGGTATTTTGTAACCATTGCCTTCTATGAGTTTTGTTTCTTCTGGCGAGTAGTGTGATTTTAGCTCAAAATCCAAATAGACATTTTTGTATACTCCATCTCTAAAAGGAAGTATCACTACCGCATAGTTGTAAGCATATTTTTGTATACTAAAATGTTCAAGTCCCAAAACTACTGCTATTTCATTGCGCTTAGCAAACTCCACTATCTCTTGAAGCCAATAAATCGGTATTGATATCTCAGGAAAGACCACCATATCGCAGTATGTAGCTTTGGCACTGTTTAATACTTGATAAATATCGTTGAGCCTTGCATAAGATATACTTGGTTTGCCCAGCATAGAGTCAAAACTATTTTTAGGATTGACATTAATATTGGCAAGACCGATTTTGAGATTTTTAAAACTATCGTTTGTCTTGATTAAAGAGTGAACATCATCAAATTTTGGGTAGTTTGCTTTGTTGGGACTGGTTTTATTAAATGAACTATATTTTTCAAAGATCTCTTGAGTTGTGGCAAAAGACCTTATAAACTTCTCAAACATCAACACTTCATGATAGTGAATAAACCTTGGACTGTATTCTATTTTTTTCAAATCAACTTGTAATTTTAACTTTTTAAAAACAAGTGACTTATCGACAAAGCTTGCTTTTTCATTGTCTGTAAAACTTAGTAAGGGGTACCTTATATAGTATTGCCTTATAAGATTCGCTTCTATGAGGTACTTAGAATACTCTTCTATATACTGTGTTGCGATAAGTTTGTAAAGTTCTTCATGAAAACCTTTTGTTTTCTCTTCTATAAAAGGCTGAACAGACTCTTTAAATGTTTTTATATCTAAACTTGCCGACATCAAAAGAGAATTTGCAAGCAATCTTAAAAGATTGTTTTTTAGCTGTTTTGTGATGTGTTCTTCTTGGTATTCTATGACATCGATTGCTTTGAGTATATCGATAAATATCTGCTTCAAAAGAACAAATGAGCGAGATAAAATCAGATACAAAAAAAGCTTCTCCCAAAGTTTTGAGAGTTCTAACAGGTTTTTACCTGAAAACAAATTTTTGATATGCTCATTATATTTTTTCACTTCACTGTTTTTATGATTAATAACAAGAACTATCCGAATCATTTGCGAAAGATTTCTTGATATCTGTAACACATCTAAAGATGCTTTATCTATAGAGCTGATTTTGTTGATAGTTGAAGTATAGTTAATGTTGAGAGATACATCCTCAAGGGTCGCAAATATATTGTTTTCTTCCGGTAAAAAGTTCAGTGCACTTCTATTGGTTTCTATAGTTTGTTTAAACTTTTTGAGAAGAGATATAGAAGCATCCCTTTTAAATTCCAATATTTTCACTTTGCCTTGCTGGAATATAAATTTGTTTATACCATTTTTGAAAAATACAAATCCACAGCGTGACTTAAAATCTAAACTACTCTTTTCACATGCCAAAATCTTTAGTAAATCATCCATAGAAGCAATAGAAACATTTGAAAATACCATCAAAATATCATCGACATATCTTGTGTAGTGTTCTGGTTTTATTTTTTTAAGAATGTAGTCGTCAAACTCTTTAAGTGCATAATTTGCTATGACAGAAGATGATAAAAGTCCGATGGGCAGGATTCTATCTGTTTTTGTTGTTAATATATTATTGACTCGAATTACCTCTTGATACTTTTTATGAATTTGATTCATGAAAGTATTAAGCTTTTTATATTTACTCGATATATTATTTAGAGTTGTAAAATCGAACTTAATATAATAAAAAAACCTTTTTATATCAAGGTTTACAACCGTTGCATCCAAATCAAGCTTGTGTAAATCTATTGCTTTGCTGATGGCACTATCTCTAAAATATGAGTATTTTTCATGATATTTTTCAAAAAGCTTATATCCATCTTCTTCGAAAAAACCATCCCTGTTTCGTGCCAGTCTATATCCACAAATATCTTTGTGAAGCTCTTTATCCAGTTTTTCACCGATAAACATAATCCAAAGTACAGAGATGATATGTAGCTCTATTGAAC
>DSDW01000069.1 GCA_011048515.1 Campylobacterota bacterium
AAGAGAATATCAGGGCATTGAAGAAGCCTACCCCTTTTGCGATCATCATCGCAGATAGAAATGAAATTCCGAAAAACAAAAGTCTGGGAATACTGTAGTAAGTAGTAAGTAGTAAGTAGTAAGTAGTAAGTAGTAAGTAGTAAGTAGTAAGTAGTAAGATTTTTTCATTGTTGGGCTTTGCCCAACCTTAATGATAAAAGCTTTTCAAAGAAAAGCCTACCAAACCTGCTACCTGCTACTTCCTATCTCCTACTTTATCAGAACTTTGTTCCCATAGAGAACTCAAAGACTGATGTCCTGTCACCGTCTTTAGGATCGATCGCTTTGGCAAAGACCAGGTTGATCGGCCCAAACCCTGACTGCCACTCCAATACAGCACCCGTAGAGGCGCGTGTAATATCATCAAAATCAAGATCACCGCTGGATGTCAGGATAGGATCGGTTCCGATCATCCCGTAATCAACAAAGAAAGCCAACCGCATCTTTGCTGCCTCAGAGAGAGGGATACTTGCTTCCAAACTTACAGAAGCGCTCTTTGTACCACCGATACGTTTTCCCACTTCACCTTCTTCAGCGATACGTTTTATACCATCCTCTTCAATAATTTGCGGAGAAAGCGAGTAAGGCTCATATCCCCTTACCGATCCGATACCTCCCATAAAGAGTCTTTCAGCGATCGGGATATACTCATTATCTTCTGCAAAGAGCACAGTTGTTCTGGCTTTTGCTCGCAAGATCAAGTCGTAATCGATCAGATCTTCCATCCCGTAGTAGGCACCGAACTTACCGGAAAACTTCGTAAAATTTGCAAACTCTGTGTAGCCGTCATCCAAAGTTCCCTGATCAAGCTCTCCATCAAGGCTTGCAAGTTCTAGTGTTGCGGATGCGATAAATCCCTCCCTGGGTTGATAGTAGTCATCTGTATTGTCAAACTTCACACTTGTAAACCCTGAAAACTTTTGATATTTATCATTATAGAAAATATCCTGCCAGTAGGTTGTATTGGAATCAGAATTTATTTCAGACTTATTATCCACATACCCTACGCCTACCGTAGCATAAATATGTCTGTAGAACTGACGCCCCAAAGAGAGATTTGTACCGATCTGATCCTGAGTAAAATCGATATATTCGTAATCACGTTTATATACACTTAATCCCAGACTGTAGAGGCTGTCCCAAACCCTTGGATTTGTAAATGAAAGATTGTAGTTCGAAGAGATTTTGGAAAGTTCAAACCCCAGGGTACTGCTGATCCCTGAACCAAAAAGGTTCTTGTCCGAGATCGATGCATTGACCATCAGCCCTTCATAGGAACCGTAACCGCCGCCCGCTGAGATAGTACCTGTGGGAGCCTCTTTCACTTTTACCAGAAGATTGATCTTGTCTTCGCTTACCCTTTGTGTTTCAATATCCACTTTATCAAAGAATCCGGTCCTTCCCAGTGCATTTTTTGAATCTTTCAGGTCTGTGGCATTGTACTTGTCTCCCGGAGCAAGATAGATATAGCGGCGGATCACCCTATCTTTTGTTACGCTGTTTCCGGAGATCAGTACATCATTGATCGTAACAGGTACCCCCTCTTTGATCACATAGTTAAGATCGATCGTCTGCGCTTTTGGGTCCTTATGCATCTGGGGGAGTATATCCACGTAGGCATACCCGCGGTTTCCGATCTTCTCTTTGAGGGTCTCCATATCCGAACGCATTCGCTTGATGTTAAATACCTTTCCTGATTTCAATGTCAGCCCATCGATCAGTGTTTTGCTGTCAAGCCCTTTGAGATTTTGTGTGATGTTGATCTTGCCGATACGATACTCTATCCCCTCTTCCACCTGATAGTCGATATCTGCCCGGTAGGAACCAAAATCGACTTTCATCAATGGTTTGCTGACGTTTGCATCAAGATATCCCTTCTCCATGTATTTCTCTTTCATCCTGTAGGAGTCATATTCGAGTTGATCGACTTTGGCTACGCCATCATTCAAAAACGGTATCCATCCCCAGAAATCAGCCTCTTTGTTCACAAGATCGGCCTCCAGCTCACCTTTGTCAACCTTTTTTGCGCCGACAAGGTTCGTTTTCTGTATCCTGATCTTCTCCCCTTTGTTGACATCAAAGACAAGCGATACGCTGCTCTGGCTCACTTTCGTCGTCGTTACCTCTACCACCGTATCATAATATCCCTGGCTTTCCAGGTTTGTTATCAATGTCTTTTGAGCCAGTTTTACCCGTCTCTGATCATAGAGGTCACCTTTTTTCAGTCCGGTACTCTCAAGTAGTTTCTTCCCCTCATCCCCCGTACCGAATCCTTTGATCTCAAGATTGGCAATTGCCACCTTCTCTTTGAAGTGGTAAATCAGCGTACTCCCTTTGCTCTCTACCCATACATCCTCAAAGTACCCCTGTGCATAGAAGTTCTTGACTGACTGATTGATTTTGGTCAGATCCATCTCATCACCGACCTGAATTCCTGATATCTCAGTAGCGACACTCGGAGAAAGGTGTGCCAGGCCGACATATTGGATCTGAGTGATTTTCTGTGCAATGAGTAATGTCCCCGCGAGCACCAAAGTAAGCACTATTTTCTTCATTTCCTATTAACCTTGTTCTGCAAATAATTTTGCTATTAGTGTATCTTTTTCTATCTATCTGACACCTTAATCCACAGACTATAGGACTCCATGGAATCAGAGCTTCTTCATGGCAAAATTCACAAAATCATGCTATAATCTCCCCTTTCCAATGAGAGGTGAACAGCTATGACAAACGTCGGGATTATCGGTCTTGGGCTTATGGGTGGTTCCTTGAGTATCGCACTTCAGGAACGATCAGACTCATACCATATTATCGGAATGGACCACAATGAAACCCATCAACAAGAGGCACTTGAACTCGGACTTGTGGATAAAATCGTCCATTCGCTTGATGAGATCAGCAGGTGTGATATTATCATCCTGACGATTCCGGTGGACGGGATCATTGCTGTCTCTAAGGAGCTGAAAAATCTCGATGAGAAGTGCACCGTGATAGACCTCGGAAGCACAAAAGCAAAGATCTCTGCATCGATCCCGGCATCCGTACGGAAGCATTTTGTCACGGCACACCCGATGACCGGGACGGAAAAGTTCGGTCCAAAAGCGGCGATTGGGAAACTCTACGAGAACAAGATCGTCGTTTTATGCGACATGGAAAAAAGCGGCCCCCACCAACAGGAAGTTGCCAAAGAACTCTTTACCCAGATAGGGATGAAGCTTGTCTATATGGATGCCCAGGAGCATGACAGGCACGCCGCTTTTATCTCACATATGCCCCATGCCCTCAGCTATTCTCTGGCAAACTCTGTGATGAAACAGGAGGATGCAAGCAGTATCGTAGCGCTGGCGGGCGGTGGTTTCAGAGATATGAGCCGTATTGCCAAATCCTCTCCCCATATGTGGGAGGATATCTTCAGGCAGAACCGATCCAACCTCATCGAAGCGATAGAGAGCTTTGAAGTGGAGCTTAAAAAATGCCGTCATATGGTAGAAAACGGCGAGTGGGAAGCACTGAACAAATGGATGGGAGAAGCCAACAGGCTGCATGATATCCTCTAGGGGATACCTGCACTTCATTGTAAGGAAATGTTTCCCCCTTTTTTTAATTTTTCGTATGTTGCACCTTGTCTATAAGTCTCTTGAGCACTTTTTTATCGATGTCGATACTTTTATCCCCGTTCTTTCTGCCATAGAGTTTGCGTACCATCTCTTCGATCTCCGGATCTTCATTGATATGCGGATAGAGCAGATGAAGGGCCTCATCCTTGCCATAGATTTTTTGTTTTTGTCCTCTGCCTGCCAACCATTTGAGCAGAAGGTACATCACAACCATACCCGCGGCAAACGACAGAACCGGTATCCACCATACAATAGGCTGAGTCTGCCGAGTCTTTTCACTCTGTGATACTGACGTACTTTTTTCGATAGAAGACTCAACTTTTGAAGGTATAGTGTCATTGGGTACTGTTGAAACCAGTGCATTGGTATCTCCTTTTACCCTGACATCATAGGAGGCAATTTCAAGCTTCTCCAGTTGTGAGGTTTTGGGATTATATACGGTAAAACTTTTAGCCGGGATCGTGAAATCTTTATCCGAGATCATCGCGAAACTTTTCGTGTAACTACTGTAGATCTCGCCATTCTGCACTCTGCTCTCTATACTGGCATCATCAGAGAAGATCGTCACCCCGTCTATTGCATAAGGAGGGAACTCAAAATCTTCCACATTCCCTTTCCCCTCTATCCTGATCGTAAGGTTCACGGGCTTGTTGACCTCTACCTCAGTGGCATCCACTGTTGCATTCAGTGTAAACTCACCGATGAGATCGCTCTTCTGGGGCTGTGGTTTTACCTGGACCATCAGAGTATTGGAGGAGATATCATACCACTCTGTGGCATAGCGTCCAAACAGATCACGACGTCTGAGATCTGCCTCTCCCAGTTTTGCTGTCGCCGCACCGATCGTAAAGTTTCCTTCATGCTTTGCTGTGAGGAGATACTGTTTTTCTACTACGATGTTTCCGTTCTGGCGATACTGTTTGGGCTCACCCAGCGGCTTACTGTAAAAATCCTGCATCTCGGGATCAGCAAAATCCGAGAGCTTCGCACCCTGTATGCGGTCTGAGATAGAGAGATAGAGATTGACAACAAAACTCTCTCCTTCCATCACTTCTCTTTTTTCACTCCTGAGTTCAAACGAATAGCGTGCATCCGCTTTGAGCTGCGGTGCCTTGGAAGCGCTCACTTTGATACTGATCGGTTCGGTCTTGTAGGTTTTACCGTCAATCTTCACCGCATAGGAGGGGATCGTCAGATCTTTTTGGGGAACAAAGCCAATGACCTTCGTGGTGATCTTCTCGCTTTTCATCTCTCCGTTGACATAGCTCATATTGCGGCTGCTCTGCATCGATGTTCCCACCACTGTCGCCCCTTCTATCTCAGAGATTTCGGGAAACGCTACTTCATCCCCTTCCGCACGTATATGCAGCTCTGCAATATTGCCTTCTATTACTTCGGTAGCAGAGACTTTAGCCTCTACCGATGCCGCATAAAGCCACCCGGACAACAGATAACCAAGAGTGGTCAAGATAAATAATTTTTTCATAAGATGCTCCTCTCATTGCTCTGCACTAAACACTCAACGCTCGATTTACCAAGGGTTTGCATGGCTCTTCCCCTCCTCTTTTTCTCCATTCATCTGATACATCATCGTAGGCATCTTCCCGGGCAACTTGTTCATCAGCCGCTTCATCTCTTTTGCCTTCTCTTTCTCTTCTTCGCTCATCTCTGCTTGTGCGGCTGAAGCACTCTGCTCTTGCTGCTTCTGCTCCTCAGGCTTTTGGGCTTTCTCTTTTTGTTGTTGCTGATCTTTGGCTTGTTGCTCTTTTTCAGTCTCTTCTTTTTGCTCTTTTTTATCTGTTTGGTCCGGCTTGTTCTGTTGGTCCTCCCGATTCTGTTCTTTTTGCTGGTTTTGCTGATCCTCTTTATTTTGTTGATCTTGTTTGTTTTGGTCCTGGTTCGGCTCTTCTTTTTGCTGCTGATTCTGTTCTTTATTCTGTTGCTCTTTTTGCTGTTGCTGCTGTTTCTTTTTCTTCTCTGCTTTCTTAGCAACTTCTAAATTATTCTTAGCATCAGGATCATCACTATATTTCAGTGATTCTTTGTAATGCTCAATCGCTTTATCAAAATCACCTTTTTTATAATAACTGTTTCCTAAGTTATAATTGCGTAATGCCTCATCCACACCTTGTGCATGTTTATAGTGTTCAATCGCTTTATCAAAATCACCTTTTTTATAATAAACATTTCCTAAATTATAATGAAGTTCTTTTGTTGTACTACTCTGTTTTATATTTTCGAATAAAGCTGCACTTTTCCCATACGCTTTTGCCTCATACGCACGCTTTGCCTCTTCAATCGTCTTAAAATCGGTCAAGCCTGCATTTGCAAGAGTGAAGAGTGAAGCGTGAAGCGTGAAGAGTGCCAGTACGCTTTTCAATGAAAAGCTTTTTTTTACAACGATCATTTTGAAAAAATACTTACCAAAATTTTTCATTTCTCATACTTCCTCTCAATGCTTCTTCTCGGTATCGAACTCAATGCGATCAGCAACAGCAACAGCCCGGCACCGAGGGGGTAGTAGAAGAGCTCTACTCTCTCCTTGATCCTTACTTCACCCTGTTGCTCATCCTGATACCTGTTCTTGATCCGTGCAGCAAGTTCCCGGATATTCTCTTTCCCGTGTCCGGCAACGATCCCATCACCGCCGGTATTCTTTGCCAAAGTAAGCAGAGCATCATTTCTCTGGGTGATGGCGATCGTACCGTCATCAAGCATATAAGGTTTCCCCTCTTTTGTCAGTACCGGTGCCCCCTTCGTCGTACCGATCAGTACGACATAGAGGTCGATGCCGCTTTGCTTCAGGATATCTGCAAATCCTGAGATCGCCTCTTCATCCCCTCCATCAGTGAAAAGCACAACGATCTTCGGCTTTTTTTTCTCCAACACTTCGCTTGCCAGCATACCCAGTTGGGAAAAATCGGTTGATCCCATCGTTATATAGCTGTCATCCACCCCCTCTACCATCATCTGAAGTGTCTGCTTATCTGCCGAAAACGGGGCAAGGATAAATGAGGAGTGCGCAAAGGCAAGTACACTGATCTCATCGCTGGGCATTGCCTCAAAGAACTCGGAGATCTTCTTTTTGGCAAACTCCAGACGGTTGGGGTAGAGGTCGGTACTGCGCATCGAACCGGAGATATCAAGCCCGACCACAAGGTTCAGCCCTTTTACGTCCACCACTTTCTCCCCTTTCTCTATCACAGGGCGTGCCAATGCTACGATCATCAAAAAGATCGCCGCAAACATCGTGATATTACGTACCGCCAGGGGGATCGTCTCATCACTGGCACTGAGACGTTTGAGTACCTTCTCATCAAAAACGCGCGAGAGCTTCTCCTTGTTGGTTGAGATCAGAATAGCAAAGAGGATGAAAGGCACTATGAGTATCCAAAAAAGATAAGGATTAGCAAATGTCATTTTGGCTCCTTGGCTGATGGCCTTTATGTTTATATTTCATTCCAACCACTCCTACACCAATATTCCTCACTCCTAACTCCTCACTCCTCATTCTTTATATCCCCCTGCTGTTTCTGAAATAGATATAGAAAAGCAGGCTTAATATCGCAAACAGAAGAGGATAGATATAGAGGTAAGTATACTGTACCACCCGCTTATCATCGATCTTGGTGACTTCAAGCCTATCGATCTCCTCATAGATACGGCTCAGCTCACTGGCATCTCTTGCGCCGTAAGCCTCTGTTCCACCTGCATCTGCCAAAACTTTGAGATAGTTGGCGTCGTAGTCCCTGTTTGGATACCCGATCCCGATCACATAGAGTTTGATATCCTGTTTTTTGATCATCTCCACGACATCCTCCAGCGGTATCCTGCTGCCGTTGTCGATTCCGTCGGTCAGCAGGATGGCGATCCTGGATTTGGCTTCGGATTTGCCCATCATATTGTAACTCTGCACCAGTGCATCCTGTATGGCGGTACGTTTGCCGTTGATCATCCCGATATACTGCATCGAAATGATCTTTTGCAGAAACTCCTTTTCAAATGTCAGCGGAGAGGCGATAAAGGAGATCGCCCCGAAGCTTACCAGCCCGATACGGTCATTTTCACGTTTGCCGATAAAATCCTCTACCGCCTCTTTGACCACTTCAAACTTGTTTTTCATAGGGTTATTGGGATCAAATCCGCGCTGCAGCATCGACTCGCTCGCATCTGTGATCAGTACGATATCGCGTCCCTCTTTTTTGGTATTGGTGTAGCTGTGAGAAAGTACCGGAGAAGCCAGTGCGATGACCGCAGAGACGATCCCGAACCATTTGAGAAAGAGAAGTAATGAACTTTTGTGTACGCTGCTTGAGACCAGTTTTTCTACATGGGGGAAAAAGATCGCCCGGCTCCGCTCCCTGCACCATTTGGCACAGACCAGAAACGGTATGATCAAAAGCAGTAAGAGGGGGAACTCAAAACTAAATTGACTCATCCGCGATCCTCACAAAGAGATGAAACTGATTGAGTGTCTGCTGGTCTACCTGATCGACTACTTTTTTGTATTTATACTGTTCAAGCATTGGCTCAAGCTGGCTGAAGAGCTCTTTTCTTCTCTCATCGGTAGCCAGTAACCTTGCATATTTGGTTGCCTCATAGGCAGCATGCTTACTGTCCTCCCAGTCTATCTGCTTAAGCCTTTCGAGGTACATTTTTGCAAGGTTGATCTTGCGGTTCTCCCAAAGTTTCTTTGCCACAAAAAAAAGTATCCCAGATCCCAGCAGAGCAAAAAAACCGATCAATCCCCAATAAATATAAAAAGAATAGTCGGGTATCTCCAAAAGCGGCTTGATATCACGCAGCTGCGCGGTGAGATTTTGCTCATTTGCATTCGCAAAAGTGAGTAGTGAATAGTGAATAGTGAATAGTTTTGGTATGTGTTTCATCGCAAAACTTTTATAAAAACTAAGCTTTTTGTAAAAAAGCATACATAAATTTTTAATTTTTAATTTTTCATTATTCATTATTGTGCTCTCCTCATCGTTTTCATCAGTTTGAGTGCAGGCTCTTCATGCGTATAGATTTTGACAAAACGTATGCCCTGTTTTTTGAACTGGCTATAGAGCTTCTCATCATTCTGATGGATTGCTTTTTTATAGGCATTCAGCGCCCCGGTATTGATATCGCCCTCAAAGCTCTTTTTGCTCTCCATATCGATCAGCCTGAGATACCCCAGTTCACTCGGGTCCTCTTCGAACCGGTCCCTGATAATCACGGCAACTACATCATGCTTGACGCTCAAAAGCCTCAGATCGATCTCGCCGATAAAGTCCGAAAGGATAAAGAGCAGTGACTTCTTTTTGAGACGGGTGTTAAGCATCTCCGTGAGGTTGTCAAAATCTGCCTCTTTTCCCAGCAGTTCAAACTTTGCAACATCCTCTACCGCTTTATGAATGGAAAAATGTTTTTTGCTTGGTCTGTTGCGTTCATAGAGCCTGTCGGCAAAAAGGATATGGGTAAAGAGATCACTGTTTTTTACCGCTGAAAACCCCAGCGTTGCCACAAGTTCAGCCAGGATATCACTCTTTTGCCTCACGGTTCCAAAGTACATCGACCCGCCAAGCATCGAAACGACCACCACATTGAGCTCCCGCTCCTCTTTGTAGATCTTGACATAGGGTTTTCCCAGTTTTGCAGTGGTCTTCCAGTCGATCTTTCTGACATCATCCCCGTAGACATATTCACGAAGTTCCGCAAACTCAAACCCCTCGCCCTGGAAAAGCGAAGCATTGTTTCCGAGCATATCGCCATAGACTTGTTTTCTGGTTTTGAGGATAATTTTCTTCGCTGCTTTATTCAAGTTTAACCTTTTTGACCAACAATTCAAAAGCGGAGCCACCGCACCGCATACCAAACCTGCTACCTACTACTTCCTATCTAAACTTCTATGGAATCGGTACTGCTGCCAAAATCTTCTCGATGATCCTATCTTGAGTCATATCTTCTGCCTGTGCTTCGTAGCTGAGGATGATACGGTGTCTGAGAACTTCTTTTGCGATGTACGCCACCTCGATCGGTGAAACATAATCCTGTCCTTTCAGGTAGGCGATCGCCCGGGCCGCTTTATACATATCGATACTTGCTCTGGGACTCGCCCCGAACTCGATATAGTGCTCCAGTTCTTCAAGCCCGTACACCTTAGGCTCACGTGTTGCATGCACAAGTTCGATAATATAGGCTTCGACCTCTTCATCCATATGCACCTCAAGTGCCTCTTTCCGGATCGTTTCAAGATCATCAAGGGTTGCAACCTGCCTGATCTCTTCAAAGCCGTTGTTGGCTACCCTGCGGGCGATCTCAAGCTCCTCTTCTTTGGTATTGTAGCCTACTACCACTTTCATCATAAAACGGTCCAGCTGTGCCTCGGGAAGCTCATAAGCCCCCTCCTGTTCTACCGGGTTTTGTGTGGCCATGACCAGAAAGGGAAGATCGATCTTGAAAGTCTCATCCCCGATCGTTACCTGGCGCTCCTGCATCACTTCCAGCAATGCCGACTGCACCTTCGCGGGCGCACGGTTGATCTCATCGGCCAGAAGGAGGTTGGTAAATACCGGGCCTTTTTTGATCTTAAAAGAGTTGCTGGATGGATCATAGATCTCTGTCCCGATAATATCTGAAGGGAGCAGGTCTGGGGTGAACTGCACGCGCTTGAAGTTCAACCCGAGCGTCTTTGCCAGCGCATTGACAGCCGTGGTCTTCGCCAGTCCGGGAACTCCCTCAAGAAGGATATGGCCTCTGCAGATAAGGCCTGCCAACAACCCTTCCACCATCTTCCCCTGTCCTACAAGAACTTTGGATATCTCTTTTTTGATATTTTGTACGACCTGACTCAAAGTACTCTCCTAATCGAATGTTAGGAAAAGTATACTTATGTCAAGTTAATTGAAAGTAAATCATACCTCTAGATGGTATAAAAGACGAAAATAAGAGGATAAGAAGGTAGTTTATATACACTACCTCTCTTGGAATGATTGATACTATTTGATTAGAAGTCGTATGTCACCCCAAAACTAAACACATGAAGATCAACTTCTCCCCGGCCAAGATTTTGTTTGTTCACCAGTAGCTGCTGGTAATCTATAAAGATACCCCATCCCTTCTCCTGATCTGCCTGTCCGTCAAACTCTCTGTTATAACGCGTATTCTCTTCTTCGTCATCTTCCCTGTCAGAAAGATCGTACTCAATCCCGATGCCCCAGGAAAAACCGCTCTCATCCATGGCAGCACGTTCATAGGTTCCTCCGATCTTTGTCTTCCCATATCCCAAGAGTCCATAGGCATTAAAATTCTCGCTTACCGGGACCATGGGTTTCATAAATATCCCGAAATGATGCTCAAGCTCTGCACCTTCGGCTTCCCATCCTGTCCACATGCCTCTGGCTTCAAGCCCGATATACTGGTTGAACTCATATCCGCCGCGTACCATCATACCGTACGTAACGTCTTCAAACTCGCAACTGTTATGACACCCCTTATAATCAAGTTTTACCAGACCTGCCCCCAGATACCAGGGAGAGGGATCCACCAGCGGAGGGATCTCGATCACCGGTGAGATAGCAGGAGCTGTAATTTTTCCTCCTGCATAAAGTGTATTTTGTACTGTGATCAGTGCCGCAGCTGTCCATATAAGCTTTTTTGTTATCTCTCTCATCTTAATACCCTCTGCTTTCTTCTTCTCTTCTTATAAAATATAACCCGGTCAAACCTGTCAAGAGTGCCATAAGAAGCATACCAATATTGCTCATCGCATCACCGCTGTCTGATCGTTGAGGCGAATCACAATAGGTCACACTCAGTATTGCAACACTGGATCTTGTGCCGCTGTAATCCTTGACACTGTACTCAATCGGTGCAGGGTCATCTTCAAAGCCCACTTCCGGTACAAACATGACTGTTCCGTCACTATTGACGATCCACTCTCCCTGCCCAAGTACGATCAGTGACTTGTTATCATCACTCATTTGTGCATCCGGGTATTCATCCAGGAATCCATCCGGTAAGTGAAGGGTTACGCTTGAAGTATTGATATCACCGTTATCGTTATCAAGGACATCAAGTGTGACCACTGCACCATAATCATTGTCCAATGATTGATCATCTCGTGCAAGCAATGGATAGTTGATCGTAACCGCTGCACGGTTGGTTGTTTTGCTCCCACCGTACTCTACCTGATACTCGATAGGCGTAGGGTCGGAAACAAATCCTTTATCAGGCGTAAAGGAAATCTCTCCGTTACTTTTTACTATCCACACCCCTTCTCCAGGTACCGTCAGCGTATCTGTTGTTGCATTGGTTTCCGGATCAATGATCACTACCGATACCAGGTCGCTGCACAGATCCGGATCAGATGCATATTGCACATT
>DSDW01000087.1 GCA_011048515.1 Campylobacterota bacterium
CTCTGTCGCCTGCTAAAAAGGTGGAGATTGAGAGCAAATATCCGTTGGTTAAACTTGGAGAGATGGCTGAAATTCAGAGTGGTGGAACTCCAAAATCAGATGTTTCAGCATATTGGGATGGTGAATATTTTTGGGCAACTTTAATTGATACAAAAGAAAAATATTTATATTCAACGAAAAGAACAATAACAAAAGAAGGATTAAAAAACAGTAGTGCAAAACTATTGCCAATTAATACTGTTATTTTTTCAAGCCGTGCAACTATAGGGGAAGTTACAATTTCGAAAGTTGAAACAGCGACAAATCAAGGATATAAAAACTTTATCTGTGATCCGAAAAAAGTTAACTATGAATATTTGTATGAAGTGTTAAAAAAATATTCTTCGGAAATTGAATTACTTGCCAGTGGTACAACCTTCAAAGAAGTATCTAAAACTGCTATAGCTAATTTTAAAATCCCACTCCCGCCCCTCGATATACAGGAAGCAATAGTAGCGGCGTGTGAGAGGGTGGATGATGAGGTAGCGAAGACGAATGAAACGATAGAGACGAATGAACAGGAAATCATATCGTTGATCACAGCTGCCCCGATTCAAAAAATCGTGAAACTTGGTGAAGCCTGTGAACTCAAAGCGGGGAAATTTGTCTCTGCCTCTGATATCTATGAGGAAGACGGGGGAAATCTATATCCCTGTTATGGAGGTAACGGACTTCGCGGATATGTGAAAACATTCACACATGAGGGAGCCTATCCGCTTATAGGCAGACAGGGAGCTTTATGCGGTAATGTGACTTTGGTTCATGGAAAATTTCATGCAACAGAACACGCTGTTGCGGTAACTCCTAAAATTGAGCTGGATGTTATTTGGCTCTATCACAAACTTGTTATGATGAATCTCAATCAGTATAAAACAGGAACTGCACAACCCGGTCTATCTGTAAAAAATATCAACAATGTTAATATCGAAATTCCATCCATTGAAACCCAGAAAGAGATCGTTGCCAAAATAGAAGTTTTGGAAAGCAGGATCAATGAAGCCAAAGCCGTCATCGACGGGGCAAAAGCGCACAAAGAGGCGATACTGCGGGAGTATCTGTAGGTGCGTAAATCGGCCCGATACCTCGTACTTTTTAACCGAACGGTGAGTATCTACCGTTTTGACCCTCGGCACTATACGCATCCTGCGCAAAAGAACCAGGGGCATAGAGACCGTTACAGGCAGCCCTACAGCCGATTTGACGGGCGTTACTACTGGTATGTGTTTAACCGGACATGGTGGGCAAGGCCTGAAGGTATAAGAAAAGAGATTTTGGATGAGCCGTACCAGCTTGATGAAAATGGAGAGGTGATCTCTTTTGCCTATACTGATATCGTCAGGCCGGAGAGGAAGTTCCTTCGGAAGGTAGCCGCCCAAAAGGTTTTCAGGCGTGAACACTACTTTTTCATCGTCCTCCCGCACTATCGTACCATTCGCATCTATGGTAACCTGGCAAAAGTGTTGCGCTATTGCCGTAGAGACTATTGTCGTTTGTGGAGATATACGGATGATTTGAAGATCGGATACAATGATGAATGCAAGACAATCACTTCATCTAGTATTCAGGATGTACTTTTGCATCTTCAAGCGTAAGCCATCTATAGGTTGACAGAACGGCACTGGCACTCCTATCGGTTCGCGCGCACTTAAATATAACCGAAGTATTGTCATCCTGGACCGAACACCTGAGGGACTTATCACTTTCGGTGATGTACACATAACGGCTGTCTATCGAATAAGAAACTGTTGTATTCTTATCAAAAGAGTCATCCATGAAGTAGATATTTTTGATGAGGGTCCCATTGCCATCAAAGTTTTCTCTGTAGTATCGGCCTTCTTCTTCAACGACCCTGTAGAAATCTTTATTTTCGATCAATCCGGCAATGTCCACTGTAGCAGTATTGCTTGTACTGCCGCCTCCACATCCAAGTAGAAACAAGGTATGAATAGTTAATATTCCATAGATACTTGTTCGCATGAATTCCCCTTTTTCATATGCTATAGATTTGTAAGAATTTTACCTTTTTATTTTTAATGTTCAAGAGAGAAAAAGATCAATTCTCCTCAAACTTCGGTATCCGGTTCAGCTTGTAACTGACCTGACCTCCATGGATCTCTATTATGGCAAAGAAGTTGGAGGTCTCTATCAGATAGATTCCGTCCTCCTTGTTCTCAAAATATTCCACTGAGAGCTTTTTCCCCAGTTCGAGGTAGTTTTCATCGCCTCTGTAGAGATTGGCAGGGATAGCGAGGTGTGTGAATGGATTGACCGCTTTCTCCTCTTCAAACCTGAATGCCCCTTCATGGATACGGTGCAGAGAGGAGAGTGTCGCATCTACCCCCAGTCTGTCTGCGATGATGGCTCCGAGGCTTCGTATGTAGGTACCTTCGCTGACAGTTGCTTCAAAGTGTATAAAGGGGTGGGTATAGTGTAGCAGTTTGATCTTGTAAATAGTAGAGGTGATCGTTTTGAGCTCAACCTCTTTCCCTTTGCGTGCCAGTTCATACGCACGCTTCCCCCCGATCTTTTTGGCAGAGAACTTGGGAGGATAGTAGGTGAGCTCACCCTCCAGTGAAGTAAGTACCTCCCGGATCTCTTGTTGGGTGAAAGAGTGCACCTCTTTGATAGAGTCGACATTTTCGATATCAAGGCTCGGAGAGTTCGCCCCGAGCCAGAGTGTAGCCCTGTAGGTTTTTGGGGTCTTATCGAGGTATTGAAAGAGTTTGGTATAGACGCCCGTAGCGACGATGAGACATCCCGTGGCAAAAGGGTCAAGTGTCCCCGAAAAGCCTACTTTTTTAGTACCGTATTTGCGTTTCACATAGCCCATATAGCTGTTGGAGCTGCGGAAGATGGGTTTATTGACAACAAACAGACGGTTCATCGTGATCCCTTGTGGGGATCAAGTGAAGAGTGAAGAGTGCGCCCGAACGAAGTGACAAGTGCCCTTGGGGTGAATAGTGAATAGTGTCGGTATGTTTTGCGCTGCAAAACTTTGATGATGACGTATTGAATAGATGTCACATGATTCCTTCGGAGGTCGGGGTGTCCTCACCCCGACAATAGTTATATAAGAAAGCTGTTGGGGGTAGGGATACCCCGGCCTACGATTAGACCGGCTGGACAAAAGAGCTGAGTATCTCTTTTTTATTTCCGCCGAAATTGATCAGGAGTTTGTACTCTTTGCCGGACTTGTTGGCTGCCTGCACACGCCCGATACCAAAGATCTTGTGTTTGACCAGATCTCCTTTTTTGAACGCCGAGCTTTTTGTGATCTTGAGCGAGGCATCCTGTATGAGACCGGCTTCACCCAGAAAGCGGCTCTTGTCTATCATTTTTCGGCGTCCTTTATAGAATCGGCTGTCGACGTAACACAGCGTGAGGTTGGATTTGGCCCTGGTGATCGCGACATATCCAAGGCGACGCTCCTCTTCCATATTGCACCCCTCACCGAGCAGCGGGAAGAACTCCTCTTCCATGCCGATGACAAAGACATGTTCAAACTCGAGTCCTTTGGCTGCATGGATACTCATGATCGTGATGGCATTCTCTTCGATCTGGTCCTGATCGCTCTGCAGAGAGATATCATTGAGAAACTCATCGAGATGGAGTTCCGGGTTCTTTGCTACAGCATCCCTGAAGTATCCATAAAATTCATCGATGTTCATGATGCGTTCAAATCCATCCACCATTGCGGCGTAGTGCTCTTTGAGTCTGATGCGCTCTTCAAAGAGGGTGATGAAGTTTTCAAGAGAATCCGAGACCTCTTCACGTAAAAAACCGATATCCTCTACCAGTTTTTCCAGGGCTGTCGCAACTTTTTTGCTGGCGATCGCCGGGACTTCTCCTGTGATCATCTTTTGAATATAGGCAAAGAGTGAAAGATGCGCATCATACGCGGCTTTTTGCAGCTTCTCGATAGAGGCTTTGCCGATACCCCGTTTGGGCTTATTGATAATGCGAAGCAGGGAGAAGTCATCAAAAGGGTTGGAGATGACCCTGAAATAGGAGATGATATCTTTAATCTCGGCACGTTCGTAGAAACGCATTCCTCCGATCAACTTGAAGCTGATCCCCTCTTTGGTAAAACCCTCCTCCAGTGATCTTGAAAGTGCATTGATACGGTAAAGTACGGCGATCTCTTCGGGGTCCACCCCTTTGTCTAAAAGTGCCTGTATCTCATGGGCAATGGATTTTGCTTCCATAGACTCATCCAGCGAGTGCAGAAGTTTTACCGACTCTCCCTTCCCTTTGTGGCTGACCAGTTTTTTGCCTAAACGCCTGGAGTTGTGTTCGATCAGCGTATTTGCCGCTTCCAGGATGGGTTCGGTGGAGCGGTAGTTCGTTTCCAGTTTGACGACCTTTGTCCCTTCAAAATTGTCTGAAAACTCCAGGATATTGCGTATATTTGCACCCCTCCAGCCGTAGATACTCTGGTCATCATCCCCGACGACACAAAGGTTGCCGTGCTCGCTGCAGAGATGTTCGAGCAGCTTGAACTGAAGCTCATTCGTATCCTGGTACTCATCGACCATGATATAGCGGTAGCGTTCGCTTGTCTCTTTTCTAAGTTCAGGATACTCGTCGAGTATCCGGTAGGTGAGCATCAGGAGATCATCGAAATCAACCAGGTTGTTCTCTTCGATATTCTCCTGGTACTTTTCGTAGATCTCGGCGACTTTTTTATAGTCAGAGAGTTCCGCGTTCTTTTTGACCACTTCAGGCGAGAGTAGCGAGTTTTTGTACTTTGAGATCTCTGAAGCGATAAAGGAGATGTTCAGATCGATCTTCAGCTCTTTGGCAATGCTGCGGATAAGACGCTTTTTGTCATCGCTGTCGATAATAACGAAATTATTATTGCGTCCGAGTTTTTCAATATGGAATTTTAAAAAGAGCAAGCCGAATTTATGAAAGGTACATAATAGAGGAGGATAGGTTGACTGTCTGGGCATGAGCTTGAGTGCACGCTCCCTCATCTCAGAAGCTGCCTTGTTGGTAAAGGTCAATGTGAGTGTGTTTGCCGGATCGATACCCACTTCCCCGATGAGGTAAGCGAGCCGTGTTGTAAGGGTTTTTGTCTTCCCTGAACCTGCACCTGCCAAGATGAGCAGTGCACCGTCAATATGCTCTACGGCTTCACGTTGCGGGGGGTTGAGCTGATTGATAATTGTTTCCATATAGTCTCTTGTTTCACTCCTGATATCTATTAATTATACCCTTAAAATGATTAAGGATGACCAGAGGTATTCGGGCGTAGGAGGGATTAGTTGTGGAAATTCACCTACTAATAAGCTCAACTTATGTACTGTTAAGTATAATTTGTTATAATATTTTTCAGAATTATTTGTTTATATAGAATGAGAGGTTTCTCATCCCTATATAAAAAAAAAGGAAATCAATGTTAAAAGATTTTGTTAAACTTGAAACGTTTCTGACTGTTACAAGAGAGAGAAGCTTCTCCAAGGCTTCTGCAAAGCTTGGTATATCCCAGCCGGCAGTGACGCAGCAGATAAAGTTTATAGAGAAATATCTGGGTGAGAAGATCATCGAGCGTAAGAAAAACGGGATCAAGCTTACCGCGGCAGGAGATGAGCTCTACAAGATCGCTTTGCGTCTTGAAAAAGAGATCCATGCCTCTGAGAATGAGGTACTGAAGATCATCAACAAAGAGATCACCTTCAGGTTGGGGGCATCGTTCACGATCGGTACCTATATTATCCCTGGACAGTGTCTCAACACAATGAGCAAAGCGATCAATAACGATGTGAAGCTGAGTATCGACCTGAGTAAAAATATTGTGCAGAAGCTCAAAGAGAGAAAGCTTGACCTTGGATTGATCGAATCTCCTATATTTGACAGTGAGCTGATCTACAGAGAGTGGCTGGAAGATGAACTGGTGGTGGTAAGCAACGTGCCGATCCCCAAAGTACTGAAAACAGAAGAGCTCTACGATTTTCAGTGGATCTGCCGCGATGAAGGATCACATACCAGACAGGTGGTCACCGATGTATTTGAAGAGCTGGGCGTATCCTGTAAAAGCTTCAATGTACTCAGCGAAGTGAGCAATACCACTGCGGTACTGCAGTCGATCAAAAAAGCAGCTAAGAATGAAGAGAAGCCTGTCGTCTCGATCATCTCAAAGCATGCGATTGAAGAAGAGGTGAACAGAGGGGAACTGTTTGAAGCGAGACTTCGTGGCTACACGATGACAAGGAACTTCTATATCGCTTACTCCAAAGAGAACAAGCATAATGCTTATGTAGAGAATGTGGTCAATTACATTCTTACCGGACACTGTGACGCTTAAGTCACAGTGCATACTTTTCTACTTTTTTTTCAAAAACCTTTTGTTTTTCGGATTGTTTAAGAGCACATCCATTGAGCTTTGTGCTGCAGAATCTTTGGGGAGAACTTTGGAAGCAACTTCTGCATGATTGATCACAACAGGCGTCTCCTCGACAAAAAGCTGTTTAATCGCCAGCAACGGCATCGATACGGTGGAACCGAAATTTTCATTTCCAAACCCCGCTTCAAAAGAAAAGATTCCCTGTCCTACCTCTGCACTCTGGAGAGTATATCCACTTAAAACAAACAGTACTGTATCTCTGAACGAGTCATGGATATTTGAAGGAAGTTCCGGCGAAAAAGAGACATGTCTGATCTCACAGACGATTGCAAACTCCTGATCTTTTTCAAAAAGATAGGCAAGAGTTTTACTTAAATGCGCTTCCATAATAGCTCTGTATTCTGGTGTTTGAAAAAGATTGATGGTCATTGGGCTGCCTTATGATTTTAAAATCTTGATGTCGTTTAGAACCTTAAATCCTAACATAGCATTCATTAAAGCTACTTTTTCAAACCGATCGAGCAAACTACTTGGGATATCCTCTTCTCTGAGGAAATTCTGGTCTAAAAGGTAAGCACGCATGGTACCTTCCAGTAGAGGTTTTTTTGGAGTGATCCATTGCTTTCCGTCAAAAAAAGCGATGTTCGCTATCGTCGTATCTGTAACCAGCCCGGCTTTCTCGATAATGATATCATCAGCATCCGGGTTCTCCCTCAGGAGCTTATCCAGTTGGCTTCTGTCAGCAAATTTGCAGTGATAGTCAATCTCTGCGGGAACAACTTTCAGGGTTTTGATCTCTTTGGGGATATAGGGAATGTATTCGACGGACTCTATCTTTTTGGCGTAGAGTACCCTGCAGCGGTAGAGTCTATGGTCGGGGGGCTTGGGCAGGGAAGCAAGGTCCAGGGTATCGGTCAGACCGAAGAGCTCCTTTCTGCTTCTGTCCACTCTTTTCTGGTGGTAGGCCAGATGATGCAGCGCCCCGCCTTCGCATTTGATGGTTTCCAAAAGAAGGTCGGATGATCGCATGGTATGGATTATTCAAAGAGCTCGGTGGATAAATAGCGTTCAGCAGTATCGCAGAGTATCGTAACGATCGTTTTTCCCTTGTTTTCAGGTCTCTTTGCCAACTGCACAGCGGCATAGAGGTTGGCACCTGCCGAGATCCCCACCAGCAGACCCTCCTCTTTGGCTACTTTTCTGGACATAGCAAAGGCATCATCGTCTGCCACCGGTATCACTTCATCGTAAATCTCTGTATTAAGGACACTGGGGATAAACCCTGCGCCGATCCCCTGTATCTTGTGTGGCCCCGGAGATTTGCCGTACAGTACGGAAGAGGATTGGGGTTCTACTGCTACGCAGTAGGTATCGGGAAGATGCTGCTTGAGTACCTCTGAGGTACCTGTCAGTGTCCCCCCTGTTCCCACAGCGGCGACAAAGATATCCAACCGGTGATCCGTATCCTTCAATATCTCCAGGGCAGTCGTTTTTCTGTGTATCGCCGGGTTGTCAGGATTGTCAAACTGCTGCAATACGATGGCATTGTCCAACTCTTTTTGAAGTTGGGCAGCCTTCTCTATGGCTCCGCCCATCCCTTCGATGGCGGGGGTGAGTACAAGATTGGCGCCAAGGTGCGTAAGCAGTTTACGTCTCTCTATACTCATGGACTCAGGCATTGTCAGTATAAGTTTGAGTCCTTTTGCCGCACAGATCGCCGCAAGCCCAATGCCTGTATTGCCCGAAGTGGGTTCTATGATCGTGGTCTCCTGGTTGATCCTGCCGGCTTTCATCGCTTCGTTGATCATATTGAAAGCGATTCTGTCCTTGACGGATGAAGTAGGGTTCATAAATTCGCATTTGCCCAGTATCGTTGCCCCTGTCTCTTCGGAGAGGGAATTGATTTTGACCAACGGTGTGTTACCGATCAGTTCTGTAATGTCATTTGCCAACACAACGTTCTCCTTGTGGAAATAATATACTATTTTATCCTATTTTTTTTCAATGCAGGAGCGTTACCGGCATAATGGTATAAATTCGAATTTTTCATCGTCATAATGTTCGATGATCCCGCTCTCAAGGTCATAATGCCATCCATGCAAAAAGAGGGTCCCCTCATCCACACGCCGCTGCACTCCCGGATAGGTCAGCAGGTTTTCCAACTGGTATACGACAGAGATCTTTTCGGTATAGCGCAGCATCTCTGCACGGTCTTTGTCTTTGTAGGCAAGCGAAGCAACTCTCTTTGCCTCCCTTCCAAGATCGAGCCATTTGACCGTATGCAGGTTTTCGGCTGTCTGGGGAAGCTCCTTGTAGAGCGCCTCTATCGCACCGCAGTGAGAGTGTCCGCAGACGATGATATCCGAAACTTCCAGGATGCTTACGGCATATTCGATCGCTGAGGCGGTAGAGTGGTAATCCTCATCAGGCTTGTAGGGCGCTACAAAGTTGCCGATATTGCGTATGATGAAGAGATCGCCCGGTTTGGCGCCGGTGATCATATCGGGCATCACCCGCGAGTCGCTGCAGCCGATAAAGAGCGCTTTGGGATTCTGCCCCTCTTCAACCAGACGTTTGAAACGCTCTTCGTTCTTTTTGAACTTGACCTTCTGAAAAGCGCTGTGACCCTTTACAAGCTTTTTGAGTTTACTCTCCAAGGTTTACCTCTTTGACCGAGTAGGCGATCTCCTCTCCCGCATACATTGGCACAACACCGTTGTAGTCATTGGGGACGATAAACGGTGTTTTTTCCAGTACAACCTCTTTGGCAGGCGGTGTAACGCCATAGATACGAAGGGCATTACCGCTGATGAAATCCTGCAGTCTCTCCAGCGCATCATGCTTCTCAAAGAGTTCGGCAAGTACCTGCAGGGCGATCGGTGCGGTGAATACCCCCGCAGCACACCCGCATGCCTCTTTGGCTTCTTTGGGGTGCGGTGCAGAGTCGGAGCCGAACATCACTTTGGGATGCGCTTTGAGTGCCACTGCGAGCAGCGCTTCCCTGTCATGCGGACGTTTTGCGATCGGTTTGCAGAAAAGATGCGGCTGCAGCATCCCGCCAGCGACATCATCCAGCGTGATCAGCAGGTGGTGCAGCGTGATCGTTGCATAGAGGTTCGGATGTCTCTCCAGTGCCTCCACACTCTCTTTGGTCGTGATATGTTCCATAATGATCTTCAGGTCGGGAAAGGCTGTTGCGAGCTTCTCATAGATGGCAACAAATTCTGCCTCTCTGTCCATGACAAAGCCGTTGGTCTCTCCATGGATACATAAAGGGATGCCGAGTTCGCTCATGGCAGTGAGTGCAGGGCGAAGCTCCTCTATATCAAAGCCGCTTACTCCACCCTCGCTGTTGGTCGTGATCCCGGCAGGATAGAGTTTGATCGCCGTGATCTCATCGCGGACCGACTCCAGAAAAGCTTTATCGTATCCCGGTTTGAAAAAGAGTGTCATATAGGGCTCAAAACGTTCATCCCCGATCGCTTCCATGATACGTGCTTTATAGGCAACAACCTCTTCTTTGGTGGTGACCGGAGGTACAAGGTTGGGCATGACGATCGCACCGGAGAAGGTGTGGGCACTGGCTTTGGCGATATTGTGCAGCATCTCCCCGTCTCTAAGGTGAAGGTGCATGTCAAGCGGTGTGTGGAGGCTCAATTGTTGTGGCATCAAAGTCCTTTAGTACATAAGATTGGGATGTACCGGCTTTGGGTACAAGCCAGTACACTATAACTATTTTGCCACAAAAATGATTAAAATCGAGTAAATTGAGAGGCCCGGGAGGGGTGTAATCTACCAAAGGATAGTCGATGCCACCTTTGAAAAGCTGATTGCAGCGCAATATCCGCAGCGAAGAGGCTGCCAGTGCTTTGTGGGGTGCATTGAACTCAAACTGCCACTTGGCATACTCCGAACAGCTTGGATAGTAGCGGCAATTGGCAGGCAGCATGCGGGAGATATACTGGTAACCTTTGATGGGTGCGATAAAGAATTTTTTGAAGTGCATTGCAACCTTTTGGTTTTTATGCATTTTATCCAAAAATAGGACAGTGAGTCAATCAGCCAAGCTGTCTCTCCATCCATCTGCAGAGGATATAGAGCGAGAAGATCTGATGCTGGAATCTCCCCTGTTCCCCCTCGGAGAGAAGCCACTGCAGCTGTTCGTCGTTGAAAAGTTTGTATTTTTTCTGGACCCGGGGAATGACCTCCAGCTGATTGCTCTCCTGAAGCCACTCCAAGTAGGGGTAGTTGAAGCCTTTTTTCTTCCGGTGGATGATCGTTTCGGGCAGGTAGGCTGCGGCGATCTCTTTGATCCACCCCTTGGGCAGCTGCTCTGCCCGGAGCTCAGGTGCTGAGGAAAATACGGTTTTGACAAGTTCCCTATCCAGAAAGGGCGTGCGCGCTTCGATGCTGTGCGCCATGCTGATGCGGTCGAGTTTGCGCAGAAAAACTTCGCCCAGCTGTATCTTGAGGTCCAGAAAACTGTACCAGTCCACCGGTGCGCTGCGTCGGCTCTCTTCAAACTCCTGCCTGTATGAAGCGATGATATCGAGGGAGCGGTTGTCTTTGATGTTCATCTTCAACAGCCTATTCTGCTGAAGATCCGTAAAGAGCTCGGCGCTGGAGCGGAAAAGGGTTTTCCCCTCCAGGACACGCTTATACCACTCCCACTCCTTGTGCATCGAGAAGTGTGATTTGAGGTAGGCTTTGAGCCAGTTTTTGTACTTGAGACCGGAGAGCTGTTCGATATCCAGGTACTCTTTGTAGGTACGGTAGCCAAGAAAGAGCTCATCGCTTCCATCTCCCGTCAGTACCACCTTGATCCCCTCCCGGCGTATCTGCTGCATCAGGTAGAAGAGCGGTACCATCGCCGGGTCGGCAAAAGGTTCATCCAGGATAGTGAGTATCTGCTCAAGGCTCTCCAAAAAATCCTTTTGGGTAAAACTGTAAGCGTGGTGTTTTGAGCCGATATGCTCTGCCACTTCTGCGGCATAGGGGCGTTCGTCATGCTGCTCATACCCCTCATAGCCGATGCTGAAGGTATGCAGGGGGCCTTGAGATGCCGCAAGTGCGGCAATAAGCGAAGAGTCCAGACCTCCCGAAAGCAGGGCGCCATACTTTACCTCACCGGGGAGACGCAGTGTAACGGATTCTATGAGTTTCTGGTGAATCTGATCGATCGCTTCTCTATCGGTATGGAGTGTCACCGGGGTATCCAGTACGGAAAAATAGCGGTGCGTGGAGACTTCACGGGTTTTGGTGATGGTCATTTGACAGCCTGCAGCGACCTGAAAGACGTTTTTGTCAAAGGTGGAGGGTGCCACGGCAGCCTGATAGGAGAGATAGCACGGGATGATTTCCCTGTCAAACTCCAAAGGCTTTAATGCATGTATCGCTTTGAGTTCGCTGGCAAAGATGATCTGCTCGTCTCTGATCGTATAGTAAAGGGGTTTTTTGCC
>DSDW01000152.1 GCA_011048515.1 Campylobacterota bacterium
GCCTCAATGCCAGATCTTTCTGGACAGCCCCATGGCGACGCGTGCTACGGAGGTCTATAACAACTATGCGCATCTTCTGAGCAAAAAGTGTCAGGAGTACAAAGAACGGGACGGTTCGATCTTTGACTTTGAGTGGTTCGTGTATACTCCCGATGTCGAGGCATCCAAAAAGATCAATGAATTTGACCGCCGTACGATCATTATCGCGGGCAGCGGAATGTGTACAGGCGGGAGGATACTGCACCATTTTAAAAACCGCCTTTGGAACAGAAAAAATACCGTGATCTTTGTCGGTTATCAGGTGGAGGGTACACTGGGAAGACGTCTGGTGGACGGTGCAAGATGGGTAAAGATATTTAGGGAGGATATCCTTGTAAAGGCGGGAATCCATACGATCAACGGTTTTTCTGCCCATGCCGATCAAAGTGCGATCGTCAAATGGATCTCACAGATGGATGGACTTACCCGTATCTTCCTGATCCATGGTGAAAAAGATAAGCAGATCATTCTCCGCAGTGTTCTGGAAAATGTGTTTGATCAGAAAGTTCATATCGTAGAACCTGAAGAGGTGATCTATCTTTGAGAGGTGAGATGCTGCAGAAGGCGGAAGGGAAAAATTTCCTTCCTTTCACGCCTATTCAAATCATCAAATCAATATTTTAACTGATATCTTAAAGCCGTAGTGTTCTCGTCTTATTCCGGTCTCTTTGGCTCTCTGTCTTTCCGTTCAGATTCATTCTCCTCCAACGTCGTATTGAGTTCAAAAATATGGTTTATTTTAGATGCAAACAAGACTGTAAAGAGGAGAACCCATCCTGTGATGATTCCCGTACCCATTGTTACCTCCTTATAGAGATTCAAATGTCTGTTATGTGTCTCTTTGGGAGACAAGCACTATGTTTCCACTTATGCCAACCTTTCATTATTACCATTACTTATCTCTACTTTACCTATATAGTGTGTATTGTGTATGTACTCAGTACACGAAACAGTGAACTTGAGAGGTGAAAATGGTCCTGTTATTTTCATCTATCTTGAAGTAAAAATGTTTCTATCTCAGCGATATATTGTGATATAATCAAACAGCATATAGACAAAAAGAGGGGTCATGATGAAAAAGTTTATACTTTCACTCGCATCGGTTATGGCAATGGGTACTTTCGCAACAGCTGGCGGAAGTATCATGAATGTAGAGCCTGCTATAGAACCTGTCATAGCCATAGAAGAGCCAGATGAGAATACCTTTTATGCAGGGTTGGGTTACGCCTATCAGAACATCAACATTGAAGGGAGCGAAGCCATCAATGCGGTTGCCTATCCGCCTCTGTATGGTGAAACCGATATTTCGGCTCACGCATTAACGCTGCTTGCGGGGTATGGCTTCAATCACTATCTGGCAGTGGAAGGAAGATATACCTTTTCGCTGGGGGATCTGGATATAGAGAATAATGGAGGAGAGGGAGAGATAGATGCCGATCTCTCTAACCTCGCACTTTATCTGAAACCTATGTACCCCATAGGAGGGCTGACGCTTTATGGGTTGTTGGGATACGGAAAAGTGACGCTGGATGATGGAGAAAAGTATAGTGAAAGCGGCTTTCAATGGGGGATCGGTGCCGGCTATAACATCAATGATACGATCGGGGTTTTTGTCGATTATACAAGACTCTATGATGACAAAGGGTTTGATACGATCTGGGGAGACCAGGATGTTGTCGTTGATGCGGTCAATGTAGGTGTCACATACGAGTTTTGATTGTATAAAGATGCTTGATCAGTCATCATCTTTCAGACTATAAACATCAACATCGTCCAGGCAGAGCAAGATATATTTCTGTTGTATATCGGTGCTGTATTCCAGGATAAAATTCTGAAGTCTGTCCCTGTTCACCTTGGTGTTGTCAGAGCCATAGATCTCTTTCATTGTTTCTAGCAGTCTTTTGTACTTTTTTGCTTCTCTGTGCGCTTTTTTGCTGTTTACTATACATTGCAGTTGTGTATACAGATTTGTACCTCGTGCAAACAGCACTGACACGGCCAAAATGTTCATTGAATTCTCCCTCTTCCCTTAATTCATCGCATTATTATAATGAATTTATTCTTAGGTATACCAGGTAGAGGCGAGGGGGTAGAGCTACCCGATCCATCGAATGCGTATCTGCTTTTCCGCCTCAATGATCGCGAACATCAGGACCGAAACCCCTACGATCAGCATGACATCAAAAACGCCCATCGTTTCGGTTTCAAAAATGTTTTGTAACCAGGGCAGATAGGTGATTGCAAACTGTCCGGCAGTAACGGCAATGATGGCTATCCATACCGGAGGAGGGGCGCACAGTGCCTTCCATCCCCATACAGTATTGTTCATATTACGGATAAACAGGAGGTGAAAAATCTCCATGGATACCAGTGTATTCATCGCCATTGTACGTGCAAGTGCTTCACTGTAGCCCTGCAAAATAGCATATTCGTAGATACCAAACACCCCTGCAAGAAAGAGGCTTGAGACCAGTATGATATGCCATGCGAGTCCTCCACTGAGGAGTGACTCGTTACGGGGGCGGGGAGGGCGCTGCATCGTATGCTCTTCTGTAGGTTCAAAAGCCAGTGCGATACCCAGAGTCACGGCAGTGATCATATTGACCCACAGTATCTGAACAGGGGTGACAGGGAGGCTGAGCCCCAGCATGATCGCAGCGATGATCGTCATCGCTTCGCCCGCGTTGGTAGGGAGTGTCCAGCTGATGACTTTTTTGAGGTTGTCATAGACGGTACGCCCTTCGCGTACGGCTGCTACGATCGATGCAAAGTTATCATCGGTCAGTACGATTTCTGAAGCCTCTTTTGTCGCTTCTGTTCCTGTTTTTCCCATAGCGATACCCACACCTGCACGTTTGAGGGCAGGGGCATCATTGACTCCGTCACCGGTCATCGCAACGGTCATACCCGATGACTGCAAGGCCATGACAAGGCGAAGTTTGTCTTCCGGGCTTGTACGGGCAAATATCCCTGTCTTCATGATCGCCGACTGCAGAGCTTCATCATCCAGTTTCTCAAGTTCTACCCCTGTCATAACCGTGTCGCTATGGTGCAGCCCCAGCTGTTTCCCGATCGCTGCAGCCGTGAGTGCATGGTCGCCTGTGATCATTTTGACCTCTATCCCTGCACGGTGGCACTCTGCAACCGCTTCGATCGCTTCTGTACGCGGAGGATCGATCAGCCCTGCCAGCCCGAGAAAGATCAGCGAGTCTGTGATGTCATCATGCTCCAGTACGGTATATTCAGGTCTGACCGGTTTGAGGGCAAAAGCCAGCAGCCGCTGTCCCTGTGCCGCGACGGCATTGGCCTGCATCTGCCAGTAGTCCCTGTCGAGCGCTTCGGTCTCACTGTCGCTGCCATGCTGCAATGTGCAGAGATCAAGCAGTGTTTCGGGTGCACCTTTGACGAAGATAAATGCATGGTTGTCATGGTCATGGTTGAGCGTGGCCATATATTTGTACCTGGTATCAAAGGGGATGATATCCGTACGCTGCCACGTTTCTCTTGTGTTTGTAATATCCATGCCGCTTTTGCCTGCAAATGCAAGCAGCGCCCCCTCCATCGGATCACCCTCCACACGCCATTGACCATTTGTATGAAACAGTTGAGAGTTGTTGCATAACACTGCTGCCCGTCCGATCTCTGTCAGTAGAGGATAGGAACTGACCTCAACGATCTCTCTGCCGATCTTTACCTCGCCGGCAGGTTCATATCCGTCTCCCTTGATCTCAAAGTGTTCCTGAGCGGTAATTATCGAGACTACATTCATCTCATTGCGTGTCAGTGTCCCGGTTTTGTCTGAGCAGATGACAGAGACCGAACCGAGGGTTTCGATCGCAGGAAGACGACGGACAATGGCATTACGCCGTGCCATAGCCTGTACGCCTACCGCCAGGGTGATTGTCAGCACGGCAGGCAAACCTTCCGGTATGGCAGCGACAAAAAGTCCTACAACGGCCATGAATATCGTTGTGAAATCCTGCTGCAATACAAAATAGCTAAAGAGCAGAATGAGCAGAGCCACGGCAAGAATAAAGAGTGTCAGCCATTTTGCAAAACGTTCCATCTGGATCACTAACGGTGTTTTCAGCGTCTCTACCGTCGAGAGCAGGCCGCTGATCCGTCCGATCCGGGTTTGTGCACCTGTGGCGACGACCACGCCCATCCCTTCGCCGTTGACCACAGTAGTTCCGCTGAATGCCATACTGAAACGGTCACCCAAAGATGAGTCGGCTTCGACCGCTTTTGTGCGTTTTTGCACTGCGATTGACTCCCCTGTGAGGGCGGCTTCCTGGATATGCAGACCATGGGTATGCAGCAGGCGCAGATCGGCAGGTACCTTGTCTCCGGCTTCAAGCAGTACAATGTCTCCGGGGACCAATGCTTCGGCCTTGATACTTTGATGTACTCCATCACGGATGATCCTGGCGCGCAATGCCAGCATATCTTTTATGGCATCCATGGCTTTTTCAGCCTTCCCTTCCTGGATAAATCCGATCAATGCATTGATGAGCACCACGGCAATAATGACAGCGGTATCGACAAAGTGCCCAAGCAGTGCGGTGATCACTGCCGCACCAAGCAGGACATAGATAAGGGTATTGTGAAAGTGAGAGAGAAAACGCAGCAGGATATTGGGACGTGAGGGCTTGGGAAGTTCGTTGGGCCCGAACTCAAGTGCTCTCTTCCCGATACTCTCCTGACTCAATCCAGAGACGGTTGTTTCTAGCGTCGAAAGTGCTTCTTCGGGAGATTTATTATGCCAGTCCGGTATCGATTGGATCTCATTTTTATTTACCATTGTCAACCCTCACTCTTTCAAATAACTAATATCTAACTTATTGGCTTTTCTTATATTTTTCAAGTATACAAAAAATATCTACCAAAGAGAAGAAATATTACCTCCGTTCTTGAGATGTAGAACTCTCCTCACTCTTGAGAAGCCTGTCAAAGTTGAATAATGATGCTGTCTCTGCTTAGGTAGTAACAGTCAAAATCATTGGCGATGAAGATGTTGCCATTGTAGTGTTGCGCTATCTCTTCTGAGACTGCTTCAATCCCGATCTTTCCGTTTGCATTGTAGCGGGGATTGATATGTGTTGCGATCAGGTTCCTGACATGATGCTTTTCTGCACAGATGCCAAGATCTCTTGCAGTAGTATGCTGTACCTTGACCGGCAGAGTATCATAGGTCTTTTGCAGGTAGGTACATTCGTGCACCAAAAGATCTATCCCATCAAGATAACTGCCCAGAATTTCCGGTGTATCATTGTCGCCGGCGATGATCACTCTCCTTCCTATCCTTGGCTCAAGCATGAAGGACTCCGGATGGATCTCTTTTCCGTCTACCACGATGCTTTTGCCTCTTTTCAGCGCTCCGTAAAGCGGAGAGGGCTCCAGTCCCAGCGCTTTGAGTTTTTCCTCATCCAACCGGTTGGCGGTATCATATTCTTTAATATAAAATGCATGGCTCTCGACAGAGTGTACCAGAGGCAGTACTTTGAGGGAAAATTTATCAAAGTGATACTCTTCCTGCGGCGAGTACTCAATGATCGTCAGTTGATACCCTAGTTTCTCATAGCTGATATCGTTCATCACGCACTCTATGAACTTTCTGATCCCTTTGGGGCCATAAATGGCCAAAGGGTTGAGTGCCTTGTCGAGTTTTTTGGAGGAGAGCAGTCCCGGCAGTCCGTAGTAGTGGTCCCCGTGCATATGCGTGATGAAGATCGTACTGAGTTTGCCTATGGAGAGCCTGCTGCGCAGCAGCTGGTGCTGGGTTCCCTCCCCGCAGTCAAAAAGGTACCATTGGGTATCCTGGTCAAGCTCCAGACCCAGGGCGGAGACATTTCTCTCCCTGGTGGGTTTCCCGGCACTCGTCCCCAAAAATGTAAACTGCATCCTATCTCCTCATCTTCAGTGCATGCCAGACTGAACGGATATTGGTCTGCTCTTCCTTGAGCAGGAGAGTGATGATCATATTTTCCAGCATCTCTATGAGCAGAAAATAGACTGCCCAATGAAACAGCAAAGCCTCTTTGAAGAAAAGCAGCAAAAGCACCCCCGCACCCATCATTACTGCCGAGATCTTGGTGATCCATGTGTGATAGGAGGCGAGTCTGCCGAATTTAAGAAACGAGAAGAGGGCGGGCAGTGCATAGAGCACGGCCGCAGCCATGATGTAATGAAGCTCGTTTTGAATGAGATCAGGCCAGAGCCACCACGCAGCGCCAAGTGCAGAGAGGTAGGTCAGGATATCTCCGTAGGTATCCAGCCGGGCACCCAGAGCACTGGTCTGATGGAGCATCCGGGCGATAAACCCATCCAGGGCATCAGAAATCAGCATTGCCAGAAAAATAGCATAGAAAAGTGTCGGCAGCCCAAGCCATCCGCTAAGCAGCAGAAAGGGCGCTGCGAGGATACGGAACAGGCTTAAGAGGTTGGGGATATTCCACTTCATAGTGCTTTCACCTTATATACTTTCCAAAAAGATAAAAAAGCAGAGAAAGCACCATGCTGACAAGGATCGAGGTAGTAAGTGGGAAATAGAAGGTAAACCCCTCCTTCTTGATGACGATATCACCGGGCAGTCGTCCTAGATGAAAAGGCAGTTTGTCACTGAAAGTGAGTAAAAAACCGATGACGACAATGACGATACCAATGAGCATGATTACTTTTCCGAACTCTGCCATGTCTGCTCCTTGTTTGTATTATAACAAAGTGGGATCAATATTGTCGGTTTTCTTGACAGGTATTTTGCACGAATTTTCAGATAAAAAGTAAATTTTGCTTCGTTATAATGTCATATAAATTTTTTTCTATGACCCAAAGGGGTCGTAACTAATGAATCGTGCTGAGGAGTCAAGATGAAAAAGCTGATGCTATGGATGGGAGGCGTTCTCTCACTGTATGCCTCTGAGGGGGCAGCACTCTTTGAGAAACACTGTTCTGCCTGCCACAGTAGCTACATACCGATGAGCAAAGTGATCGCAAATGCCGAACAGAACAATACGCTTCTTCATCTCAAAGCTCCGACACTGAACCAGCTCTCTTTTGGGGTAAAGTTGAATGTCGGTGACAGAAAAGCCGATGAAGAGGCACAGCAGATGGAAGTAGAGGAGTTCATCGCCTCCTATATCGCTTCGCCGCAAAGGGAAAAGAGTGTCGTGCCGAAAGAACTCACCCATTTTTATCCGGATATGCCGCCGATGCCAGACCTGCTCAATGAAGAGGAGATAGAGGCGCTCAGCAGCTATATCTTCGCGTATGGAGAAGCGATGATAGAAAAGCACAGTGTCAGGAACTATACGTTCGAAGAGGCTGTAAAGATCGCAAAAGTGCAAAAGAAGATCATCATGATTCGGGGGGTGCTGCCTTTTTGCAAATGGTGTATCCAAATGGACAGAGAGGTGATGGTGGAACCGGAAGTGCGCGAGATGCTTGAGAGCTCCTTTGTCGTGGTCAAAACCAATGTGATGACAGAAAAACTTCCGTTGGGGATGAAGTCTCTCGGAACGCCGTCGTTTTACTTTATCAAGAGCGACGGGGAGACGATCATCGATCAGCTGAACGGCTATGGCGACAAAGAGGAGTTTCTGGCGCTGCTTCGGAGGATCAAAGAAGAGGCAGGGGAGTAGGTTCTTTCAGGAGAGAACACTCCTTTGACTAGAAGCGTTCTCTCTTTTCTTTTCTCCTCTCTTCTCCCTCGTAGGTTTCATTGTTGATCTGAGTGAGGTCTTTGAAGTCATGGTGAAGACTGACGCCTGCCATCTCCTCAAACTCTCTAAAGTCTTTGGATTTGACACAGAATGAAACCTCTGTCACATGCACCATATTCCACTTTTCATCAAAGATCTCTTTTTGGAAGATCACATAGGCCGCACTCTTTTCTTTGTTCTCGTTGTCTTTGAACCTGTAGCGTATAAACTTGGGTAGAAGTTCCAGGGTCCTGATCTGTTTGATCTTGTTTTGTTTGGCTTTGGCGATACTTTCTGTCTCTTCCGGAGGATACTCCCCTTCGAAATGCTTGCTTGTAGGCACCCGTTTGAATGTCCTGCCCGGAGGATCAGGGATAAACTCTTTCTCTTCTTTTCTCCCAAAGAGTTTTTTGATCAGTTTTGTCATGGCTATAACCTCTGTGTTGATATTTAAAATTCTTCCATTTTGAACACTTCATAGGCCACCTCTTCGTAGGGATGTGTCTCTTTGAGTGTTTTGACCGCAAGCGCGATGATCTCATCGGTGCATATCATCTCGACCTTGTACTCCTCGACTCTCTCGACCTCTCCGATCCTGCCGATGTAGGGATCGGCATTTTGGAGAGGTTTGAATTGGCCCATACCCAGAGTTTCAAAGCTGCAGCATTCGTAATTTTCATACTTTCCCGCACCGATCCTGAAAAGTGCCTCTTTGACGCCTTCCTTCTCTTTGGAGGGTACAAAAAAATTGAGTTTGTACATTACGCTTCTCCTGCCTGTTTCTGTGTGTTGCGCATTTTGAATACCTTAGCGTAATGGGTATAGAAAAAGAAGTTGATGAGTGCCCCGATCATCGCTGCGAGTGTATCTTTGTGCGCATCCCAGATATCCCCCTGTGTCCCCAAAAATGCCATGCCAAGCTCCGGGTGGAAAGTTACCGCGGCGATCCACTCAAGCATCTCATAGATGGTAGAGATGGAGATAATCGTCGTCAGCGTGAAAAAGAGTGCTGTTTTGAGCGAACTGATACCATAGGTGATCATCTCAAAGAGTATCCTGAAAACCAGCAGACCGAAAAGAAAATGTACCACCCTGTCAAAATGGTTGCGTTCAAACCCAAAGAACTTTGAGATGACATCAAAGTGCTCCATCTCGGCATAGGTATAGTGTGATCCCAGCGAGTGCAGAGAGGCAAAGATAAGAAGCAGGAAAATCGCGGTAGCGGAGTAGCGGTGCCTGATATCCATGATAACGATAAAAGGGAAAAAGAGAAACACCAGGATATTTTCAAGCAACCAGTCCGCCGGATATTTGGGGTCGATCGCCATGATGATCCAGACAACGATATAGATAGCATATATGATTTTATGAGATCTTGGCACGCTTTAACTCCTTGCAGATGTTATTATACCACTAAATATAGATTTGTTATAATGGATAATTCTAAAGTAAGCAGGGGGAAACAGATGCATAAAAATATCAGGATCAAAACAGGCGATATCACAAAAGAGCAGGTGTGCGCGATCGTCAATGCGGCGAACAGTTCACTCCTGGGAGGAGGCGGTGTCGACGGTGCGATCCACCGGGCAGGGGGAGATGCTATACTGGAAGCATGTAAAGAGATCAGGGCCGGCCGCTACCCCGAGGGGTTGCCTACAGGTGAGGCTGTGGCGACGACAGCCGGGGCGATGGACGCATCCTATGTCATCCATACGGTCGGACCTATCTTTAGCCGTTGCGGCAATGCGTGCGAATCATTGCTGGCATCGTGCTATACCAATTCACTGAATGTTGCGCTGGAACTCGGATGTAAGGATATCGCATTCCCGGCGATCTCTACGGGGATATACGGGTACCCCAAAGAGGAAGCCGCACGTATCGCCTACCGGAGTGTCAAGGATTTTTTGGATGAGGGGCATGAGATGACAGTCTCTTTTGTCTTTCACAATGCACAGGATAGGAAAATCTTTGAGGAGAGTATCCGGGGACTTTAAGCTTTGTAGCGCTTGTCCCTGATACTCATCTGTTTGCTGTTCTCGTCGACATAGATATCAAACAGGTCGATCTGGTCGATGAGCTGGCTCAGTTTTTTATACCCGTAGTTGATCGGAGAGAAGGAGGAGTTGTTGTTGATATACTGACCGATATCGGCAAGGTTTGCCCAGCCGTCATCCTCCATCGTCTGTTCCACGGCATTCTGAAGCAGATTGACCAGCCAGCTGTCCTTGCGCATCTCCTCACGTGTTTTGCGTTTGGGCTGTACCTTCTCTGCTAGCACGGGGCTTTTGCTGTCTGCATTGCTCATCAGGTTTTCGGTAAAGATAAACTGAGAACATGCCGCCATAAATGGCTTTGGTGTTTTCTTTTCGCCGAAACCATAGACCTTTATCCCCTCAGCCTGCACGCGCATCACTACAGGGGTAAAGTCCGAATCGCTGGTGGCAAAGGCAAACGCATCGATCTTTTTGGTGTGCAGCATATCAATCGCATCGATCGTCATCAGGATATCCGTGGCATTCTTGTTCTTGGAGTAGTCAAACTGCTGGATCGGCTTGATCGCAAGCTCCAGAAGCTTCTCCTCCCAGTTCTTGAGATTCTCTTTCGTCCAGTTCCCATAGGCCTGGCGGATATTGACGATACCGTATTTGCTCAGTTCGTTGATGATCCCCTCAATGGCACGGTATGAAATATTATCGCTGTCTATGAAGAGGGCGATATGGGATTCTTTGTTCTGTATCGGCACGATCAGTTACCCTCCATTTTGAAATAGCCTATATAGTTCTTGATCATTCGTCCTGACGCTACCCAGCTTTCGATACCCCCTTCAAGGTTGGAGACATTGTTGAATCCAAGGTCTTTCAGGGTTTTGGCACCGAGTATCCCCCTCGCACCTTTGAGGCAGTAGCAGACGATGGGACGGTCACTCAGGTCAACGAGCTTGTCATCGATGGCAAATTCGAGTTTACCCCTTGGGATAGTGAAGATGGTCTTGGCAGGAATGACTCCCGAAGCGAACTCATCGGCTTCGCGTACATCGATGAGCACCATCTTCTCCAGATCGATCTCTTCCGCAGTGATCTGAGGGATCTCCTCTTTGGCTTTCTCTAGAAACTCCTTGAGATGACCCTTGATCTGGCTCATATCGCAGCGCGCGTAATACTGTTCCAGCTTCACGTTTTTTTCCATCGTTTCTTCTCCTTTGTATAATAGGGATAGTATAGCGACAATCAAACCGTATGTAAAGAAAAAAGAGGCAAAAGGCAGGTCTCACTGTACCTGGAGGATATCAGTGTCTATATCCTAGCCGAAGGCAAGAGGTGAGGGGCTATAGTGCAGGTTGAAAATAGGTAAGCGTACTGCGCCCGAACTTTTTACGTTTGGTTTGCATGAGTGCGCCGATCTGTTCTGGCAACTCCAGGTTGCTCATGTGCTCTACGATCACCATCTCGCAGATATCGGGTTCGATCATCTCTATCAGGGCCAATGTCTTATCATAGACCTCATCCATCCCGGTACGTGTAGAGAAGGGCGGATCGAAATAGAAATAGGTTTTTATACCGGAGCGTTTGACCATCGCGTAGACCGTTTCGAACTTTTCAAAACTGTCCCCAAAGAAGAGGTGGGTATGCATCGGGTCAATGTTGCGGGCATTCTTTTCGAGTATCTTATAGGCAGTAGGGTTATACTCGACGAAGTAGGCATCGCTTGCCC
>DSDW01000127.1 GCA_011048515.1 Campylobacterota bacterium
CAATATAGCCAGAGATTACTATCATAAAATGTTGCTTATTCGTAGATTTGAAGAAAAGTGCGTAGAGCTTTATAGCCATGAACAGATCCGAGGGTTTTTGCATCTTTATAACGGTCAAGAGGCGATAGCAGTAGGGGTTATGGATGCGGCAACTTCTGATGATACGATAATAGCGACTTACCGGGATCACGGGCAAGCCCTTGCGCGCGGGATAGAGCCTAAGGCTATTATGGCTGAGCTGCTTGGAAAGGTCGAAGGATGCTCGCGAGGACGCGGGGGGTCTATGCACCTTTTTGATAAAGCAACTCGTTTTTATGGGGGCAGCGCTATCGTAGGAGGCGGGCTGCCGCTTGCAGTGGGCATGGCTCTTGCAGATAAGATGATGAAACGCAACCGTGTAACAATCTGTTTTTTTGGCGATGGTGCCGTAGCAGAAGGGGTATTTCATGAATCACTCAATTTGGCAGCCTTGTGGCATCTACCGATACTTTTTATATGTGAAAATAACCGTTATGCGATGGGAACTTCTCTGGAACTCTCGCATTCAGAGCAAAATCTATCAAAAAAAGCTTCAGTTTATAAGGTAATTGCCGATCAAGTGGATGGGATGGACGTGTTTGCCGTAGCAAAAGTTGCCAAAGATTTTAGCGCGCAGATCAAAGATGGCAGCGGTCCTGTATTTTTAGAGTGTTTGACGTATCGTTTTCGTGCCCACTCAATGTTTGATGCCGAACTTTACCGGGATAAAGCAGAAGTAGAAAAATGGAAGGAAAAAGACCCTTTGCTGGTGCTTAAAAAGAGACTTGAGGATATAGATTTGTGGTCCAACCTGGATGTCGATGAGATTGAAAAAGAGATTGATTCGGTCATAGATGAAGCAGTGGAGTTTGCTCAAAACGGTACACTTGAACCGCTTTCCGATCTGGAAAAATTCGTATATTCTGCAGAGGTAAAATAATGAGTGAAACAATAACTTACCGTGAAGCGGTACGAGCAGCGATCCGTGAATCTATGGAAAGTGATGAACGAGTCTTTTTAATGGGAGAGGATGTCGGACGGTATGGCGGCAGTTATGCAGTAAGCATGGGGCTTTTAGAGCAATTTGGAAGCGAGCGGATAATTGATACTCCGCTTAGTGAATCTGCTTTTACCGGTGCGGGTATCGGTGCTGCATTGAACGGTATGCGGCCAATTGTCGAGATCATGACTGTTAATTTTAGTTTTTTAGCACTTGATCAGATCATAAATAATGCTTCTACGATGCTGCACATGTCAGGAGGACAGTTTAATGTTCCGCTTGTGATCCGTATGGCAACCGGCGGAGGCAAACAATTGGGTGCTCAACATTCACGTTCCATGGAAGGATGGTATGCCCATATCCCAGGGCTAAAAATTCTTACTCCTGCAACAGTACAAGATGCCTATGATATGGTTGGGCTTGCATTGTCAGATCCTGATCCTGTCCTGGTCTTTGAGAACTCACTTCTTTATAATAACAAAGGAGCGTTGGACAAACAGGCTGTGCCGATTCCTATTGGAAAAGCTTCTATGCATCGCCAGGGAAAGGATATCAGCATCATTACCTACGGTATCAGCCTCTTTAAATCACTTGAAGCAGCCGAAATACTTTCCAAGGAAGGGATAGAGGCCGAAGTGATAGATCTGCGCTCTTTGCGCCCTATAGATGATGAGACGATCATGAGTTCTATTCGTAAAACACATCGCGTATTGATCGTAGATGAAGGATGGAAGTCAGGCAGTATCTCAGCTGAGATCATGGCGCGCATTAACGAGCAGGCTTTTTATGAATTGGATGCTCCTATGCAAAGGGTCTGTTCTGTTGAAGTCCCATTTCCTTATGCCAATCATCTTGAGCAGGCCGCCTTGCCTCAACCTGAAAAAATAGTAGCCGCCGGGCACAAACTGATGGAGGAACTATGAGTACATTTGTCATGCCGAGCCTGGGTGCTGATATGCAATCCGCAGTGCTCATGGAGTGGAAGGTAAAAGAGGGAGACAGTGTCAAAAAAGGGGATGTGATCGCAGAAGTGGAGACAAGTAAAGGAGTGATCGAAATAGAGGTATTTGAGGACGGTATCGTCGAAAAGGTCTTAGTCCCGGAAGAGACCGAAGCGAAAGTCGGAACCCCTTTGGCCATTATCCGTAGTTTGGATAAGAGTACAGAGATCGAAGAACCGGCCGGCCCCGATATGGCTGCAGAGACCAAAGAAGCAGAGCCGTCGCCTACTCCAGATCAGCCTATACCTGATGAACCTGATGAACCCGTAGAAATCCAAAGGGTCAAATCCTCTCCTCTTGCCCGTAAAAAGGCCAAAGAGTTGGGCATAGAACTGTCATCTTTGGCCGAAGGTGACAAACCCGTCCATCTTGCACAGGTTGAATCCCAAAAGGTATCCGGCACCACAGAAATGGGCGGCATGAGACAGGCGATCGCTAAAGCGATGAGCCGCTCCAATGCCGAGATCCCGCACTATTATCTTAGTACTTCTATCAATATGACAGCAGCCTTGCATTGGCTTGAAGAACTCAATAAGAACAGAGCCATCGAAGATCGTATCCTGCCCGCTGCTCTATTGATACGTGCAGTTGTGCGTACACTCCAAGAAGTCCCGCAGCTCAATGGCTTTTGGAGGGATGATGCACTGCATTTGAGTGAGGCTGTCAATCCCGGTATCGCTATAGCGCTTCGTAGGGAGGGGCTTATAACGCCGGCACTTCTGAATGCAGAGCATATGGATCTGGATGGCACCATGCATGCACTTAGTGATCTCATTACCCGTACACGTTCGGGCAAACTTCGCAGCAGCGAGATCACGCAGCAGACGATTACTATTACAAATCTCGGCGACCTTGGCGTGGAGCGTGTCTATGGTGTCATCTATCCCCCTCAGGTAGCACTGGTGGGATTTGGACGCATCTTGGATACACCGTGGGCCGAGGGGGATACGCTCAGTGTGCGCAAAGTGATGCAGGCGACACTAGCCGGAGACCACCGTGCTACAGACGGACGGACAGGAGGAGAGTTTTTGAATAAACTCGACCAGATCTTACAAACACCCGAGGAGTTGCTATGACTACCGATGAGATAAAACAGATCATCATCAGAGAGATCCTGGAGGTCGCGCCGGAGATCAACGAAGGGGATATCGATCCCGATGCGCATATCCAGCGTTCGCTTGAGATCGATTCGTTTGATTTTTTGCGTATACTTACCGCGCTCAATAACGCGATCGGTGTAGAGGTGCCTGAAGCCGATTATGGCCAAGTCGATACGCTGAACCATATGGCGGACTATTTTGTCAAACATTTGGAAAAGCGCTGAAGATGATCTGTAACGGTACAAGAACGGAATGACAGAGATATGAAGCGATGGCGACTGATCGATACCGGGTTGAGAGAGGGGGCGTGGAATATGGCAGTCGATGAGGCACTGTTGAAGTGTTACACCCCGGGAGATATGCCTATCCTGCATCTTTATCGTTGGGAGAAGACGATCAGTTTGGGACGCTTTTCGGCTCTGGAAAAGAGTATGGATATCGGGCAGTTGAAAAAAAACGATATCGGCTGTGTCCGACGCATGAGCGGCGGCGGTATTTTGGTGCACGGCAGTGATCTTTCCTATTCTCTTATTCTTCCGCGTATCAAATGCAAAGAGGGGGTGAAGGCAAATTACCGTTACTGGTGTACTTTTTTACTGCGTTTATACGAAAAACTGGGGCTAAAGGCGGATTTTGTCCAAGCCCTGGGGATGGAACAGAAACACTCCAATATCTGTCTGGCCGGATGCGAACCCTATGATATCGCCATCAAAGGCAGAAAAATCGGAGGCAATGCCCAGCGCTATACGCGCAATGCTCTGTTCCAGCACGGGAGCATACCGATAAGCCTGAATGAAACGGCATTTGCCCCGTTATTTTTGGAAGAGTCGGGTATGGAATCTGCCGCGTCTCTTCAAAAATGCGGGGTCGAGATAGGGTGCGAGACGCTTGCCGCACTCCTGGTGGATACATTTTGCGAAACCTTCGACGCAGAAGTTCTCCCGGATACATTGAGTCAAAATGAAGAACAAAATGCCATAGAGCTTTTTGAGAGGAAATATACACAGGAAGGGTGGAATCACTATGCCAAGAATCTTTACGCCTAAACCCGAATGGCTTCGCAAAAAGATCACGCCAAGCAGCCATCAGGCAATGCATCGCTTGCTGGGGGAGGGGAATATCCATACGATCTGCGAAGAGGCACTCTGCCCCAATATCAGCGAGTGCTTTTCGCAAAAGGTGGCGACTTTCATGATCCTGGGGACAGAGTGTACGCGCGCCTGCAGTTTTTGTGCCGTAAGCAGAGCCAAACCGATGCCTCCGGACCCTTTGGAGCCTGAAAAAATCGCCAATGCAGTTTTGAAGCTGGGACTCAAACATGTAGTCATTACCTCACCGACCAGAGATGATCTAAATGACGGCGGAGCAGGACATTTTTGCGAAACAGTGTATGCCATCAAGGCGTTGGATGATTCGATCATTGTCGAACTATTGATACCGGATATGCAGGAGAATGACCAAGCACTGGAATCTATTGCAATGAGCGGCGTGAAGATCATCGGGCACAATCTGGAAACTATTCCCAGACTCTATCATGTACGCAAAGGTTCGAACTATGAGCGTTCGCTCCGTGTTTTGCGTAAACTTTCGGAGTTCAATCCTTTGTGTACGACAAAGAGCGGTATCATGCTAGGGCTTGGCGAGCGGGATGACGATGTGATAAAGCTCATGGACGATCTTTTAAAAGTGGGCTGTCGTTTTTTAAGTATAGGGCAATATCTCTCTCCTTCCTTGCACCATGCAGCAGTGGTTGAGTTTGTAAAGCCCGAAAGGTTTGAATTTTTTCGTAGGGTCGGGCTTGAGATGGGGTTTGGATATATCAAGAGTTCGCCATATACGCGCAGCAGCTATATGGCGCATGAATATTTGGAGGAATCATGAAAGAGTTTCAAACAGTTGTCATCGGCGCAGGTCCTGCCGGATATGAAGCGGCACTGGAGTTGGCGAAAGCAGGAATCAAGACACTGCTGATAGACAAAAGCAAAGAACATATCGGCGGAGTATGTCTCAATGAAGGGTGCGTTTCGACCAAGAACTATCTGCAGTATGCAGAGTTTGCTTCAAAAGCTTCCTATTTTGGAAGCCGCGGGTTGGAACTGGAGATGAAAGGGTTGGATATCAAAGCGCTTGCCATGCATACCACATCGCTCAAAGACGAACTTCGCACAGGCGTAGCATGGCTGCTTGAGCAGGCCGGCGTCGAGATGCTTTATGGATCTGCATCGTTTGTCGATGCCAATCATATCAGTGTATCTGATGAAACCATAGAGTTTGATCACTGCATCATCGCAACAGGCTCAAAGACCCAGGAACTTCCGATACTTCCTATAGACGGTAAGCGTATTATTTCCAGCCGTGAAGTGTTCGAACTGCAAGCCCTTCCAAGGTCTATCGTGATAGTAGGAGGGGGATTGATCGGATGTGAGTTTGCAACCTTTTTTAACGCTTTTGGGGTAGAGGTGACGATGGTTGTACGCGGCACCCAGCTGCTTTCAAATGAAGATGAGGATGTATCCAAGGCACTATTGCGGGCATTTAAAAAGCGCTCCATCAATGTTCTGTTTTCGGCTTCAATTGCAAATGCAGAGATAAATGAGGAGAAAGTCAAACTGGTTATAAACGTCCAAAATGAGGAGCACATCGAGTGTGATCTGGTGCTTAGTGCGACAGGCCGCATACCCTATACCGACGGTTTGCAACTGGAAAATGCGGGAGTTAAATATAACGATAAAGGATTTATCGAGGTCAATGAATCTTTTCAAACGACCCAAGAGCATATTTATGCAGTCGGTGATTGTATAGATACATTTGCTTATGCCCATACAGCCTATACCGAAGGAAGCGTAGCCTCACACAATATCATTACAGGCGAAGCATTGACAAATACCCATATTTCCCCCTCTACTATTTTTTCAGATCCTCAAGTTGCGACTTGCGGCTTGAATGAAAAAGAAGCCAAAAGCCAGGGGCTGGACATTGATGTCAAAAAAGCCTATTTCAAAGCAAATGCCAAGGCCAAAATAGTGGGAGATGATTCGGGGTTTATAAAAATTATCGCATCTTCTCAGGATGGAACAGTTTTTGGGGCGTCCATGGTAGGAGCAGAAGCGGTGGAGATCATACATATCCTGGTCGCGGCAGTCGAGAGAAAAGTCACGTTCAAAGAGCTTACCGGCATGATCTATGCCCATCCTACCATTTCGGAGATCATACGAAATCTTTGATGTCATTCCCACGTGTAACGTGGGAACAAAAATAGCGTGATCACCCCTCACGCGTGCTTTGGATGAGTCTTTTGAGCTCGTGTATCTCATCGCGCAGGGCTTTCAGGTGTTCGGCTGTATCGTCATGTGTATGGTGCATCTCACCGATGATCGTCTCCTGTGTATCATCTTTGAGGGCGCTCATTGCGTCTACGACGATGGCGACGATGAGATTGACCATAATAAATGTGACGATAAAGATAAACGGCACAAAAAAGACCCATGCATAGGGGTGTACCTCCATGATGGGACGCACGATACCCATCGACCACGACTCCAGCGTCATGATCTGAAAGAGCGTATAGAACGACGCACCCAGACTTCCAAACCACTCCGGGAATGTCTGTCCGTAGAGGTTCGTAGCCATAATGGCAAAAACATAAAAGATCAAGGTCATCAGCAGTGCGATCGACGCGATACCGGGTATCGTATCAAGCAGTGCGGCAACGATCTTGCGCATTTGCGGTACCACGGTGATCAGACGGAAGAGTCGGAACACACGCAGGATCCTCAGTATCTCGAACCCGGCCGAAGCAGGCACAAGCGAAGTCGCTACAATCGCAAAGTCAAAGATACTCCAACCGTTTTTGAAAAAGGCCGATCGATGCGCATAGATACGAAGCATGATCTCTGCGGTGAAGATCGCTATCACCACACGGTCAAAAATTTCCAGCATCTCATGCGCGCCGCTTGAGAGGGTAGGGATGGTCTGTATCCCCATCGTGATACCGTTGAGGATGATAAGCAGCATGATAAACTGCACAAATCTTGTATACTCTACTAAAGCAGTGATTTTTCCTTGCATAAAAACTCCATGAAATTTTTTTGCAATTTTATAGTATGAATGGTAAATGATCGGAGTATTTAAAAAAAAATGGTGAGTTCCCGAAACGCTTCAATATTCCGTGTCAGCATAGGATAGTCCATTCCCCCTCATGAGACAATGAAAGAGTATACAAAAGTATCAGCAGAATAGCATTGGCATCACCCGACCCACTATTCTTTTGCCAACATATATCAAGTTCGCTTAGATATTATTTTGTTAAAATTAGAAATAAACACATCTATGCTAAGTATAAAAACAGAGGTACATTTTGACAGTCACTATCAATAAAAAAGAGTACATTACAGAACTTGAACAGGCACTGGAACATTTTTATGAAGCAAAAGCAGTCGGTGATAAAGAGCAAATTAAGTATTTTCAGGGATACTCTAAAGGCATCATAGAAATCATGAAAAAGCTTGAGATTGTTAATGACGAAGAGCTAAAAGATATAGTTAATAATATTGAGCTGGATTTCCCCTCAATATTTCGCTCTAAGACTACCAAGTAAATAACAAAAAGGGGTTGGCGATGGTCAAGAGCGAAGCAGTGGCGAGGCTGGATGAGAATAACTTGGTCAATAGGTTTGCACTAGAGACGGGAAAGGCTGTTTGTGATTGAGTTTATGCGTTTGGCGGTAGAAGAAGCCAAGAAGGGTCTGCACAACGATGAGGGCGGACCTTTTGGAGCGGTGATCGTAAAAGAGGGCAAAGTGATAGCAACGGCACATAATGAAGTGATAAAAACCAATGATCCAACCGCCCATGCCGAGATAAACGCGATACGGAAAGCAACGCAAAAATTGGGTAATTTTGATTTGAGCGGATGTGAGATCTACGCCACATGTATGCCTTGTCCGATGTGCCTGGGTGCCTTACAGTGGGCAAATATAGATAAAATTTACTATTGTGCGACAAGTGAAGATGCCGATAAAGCAGGGTTTAGAGATTTAAAGTTTTATGAATCGATAGAGGATAATCTAATACAAATCGATGCAAAAGAGTGTTCAGAGCTCTTTGCAATGTGGATGCAAAAAGAGGATAGGGTGGAGTACTGATAGGGAAGATTAATCACACAAGGCACCTGTCCATTCTATCCATTTTGGTAGCGGGTAATATAGCGTATTGTAAATGCAATATATTTGCATTTACATATAAATTATGCTACTATCCGGTTTGAAAATATATTATAAAAAATTATAGGGGAAGATTTGAAAAATATAATAATAGAGAACTACAATGGTTTAAGGGCACAAGAGATTGAAGCCTCCAGCATCGCTAACTTACCGACAAAACACGGTAGATTCAAGATCAAGGCATACAAAGATGGCAACCAGGAACATCTGGCGATCATGAGCCAGGATTTTGGTACGATAGATGATCCTATCGTGCGTATCCACTCAGAGTGTCTTACGGGTGATGTATTAGGCAGTCTGAAGTGCGACTGTAACAACCAGCTGAACCAGGCTTTGGAGATGATCGCCAAAGAGGGCGGCTTGCTCATCTACCATCGTCAGGAGGGCAGAAACATCGGACTGCTCAACAAGGTCAATGCCTACAGCCTGCAGGACGAGGGTTACAACACTGTCGAAGCCAATCTCAAACTGGGTTTCAAGGCCGATGAGAGAGACTATGGAGCGGTTGGATATATCTTAAAAGACCTGGGTGTCACAGAGATGAGACTGGTGACCAACAACCCCAGGAAGATCGCATTTGTAGAGAGCCTTGGTATAGATATCATTCAGCGCATACCTGCCATTACCGAGGTACAAAAATATAATGAAAGATATCTTCAAGTGAAGAAAAACCAGTTGGGGCATATGCTTTGAAGCGTTTTACAAGGATTAAGAATGATTGTCTATAATGGTTTGCATGCATAGCGAAGACATAAAAGAAGAGCTGAGAGAAAAAGGGATCAAAAATACCCGGGCAAAAAGTCTCTTGCTGCATATACTTAAAAACGCTGAAGCACCCATGGATGTAAACAATTTGCATGCGGAGTGTCAAAAAGAGACCTCGGTCAACCTGGTAACTGTCTATCGCACACTGCAGCAGTTTCACGAAAAAGCGCTTGTAGAGGAGTTTATGGGAAAAGACGGTGCGAACCAATACGAATATATCCCAGAAGGCTCCATAGCGCATCCGCATTTCCAGTGTGAGAAGTGCAACAAGGTCATTTGTCTGGAGGAGCTAGGCTTCGATGATGCCCTCTACTTCTCCAATAGGGCAAAACATCACAAGATCAATTCGATTCACATCATGCTCAACGGTGTGTGTGAAGAGTGCTTATCGCTCCCATAAACTATCAGAGCTCATCCGTAGGTTTCTCTCCTTCCCGATCTCCTGGTCGGGGGAATGTATACTTCGCAATAAGGTCTTGTCCTGTAGTATATAGTGCTATAGGTATTCCCAACGTGGACGTTGGGAATAAGACGAAAAATAAATAGTGCTATAATTGAATTAAAAAGGAGTGCGATATGAATCCATTTACGACAAGCGGTGCATTCAGCTGGTTTGAGTTGATGACAGGTGATGTTGAGGGTGCGAAAAAGTTTTATGGTGAGCTGTTCGGTTGGGATTTCAAAAAAGCAGACAATGTGGACTTTGATTATAGTGTGGTTTCTTTGAATGGTCAAGAGATGGCCGGCATCATGGATATAAAACATTGCGGGGATGAGAGGATTCCGCCGCATTGGGGTAACTATATCACAGTCAGTGATATCAACTCTATGCTTATCAAAGCAAAAGTGCTTGGTGCAAATGTGATAGTAGAGATTACTTCGATACCAAAGGTTGGTGATTTCGCCATCATTCAAGATCCGCAAGGTGCAGTTATCTCAATGATAGAGTATAAGATGGAGAGTTGATTTCATTTTAACGTGGTGGTAGGGTACAAGACCTGAAAAGGTGCAGAATGGTAGTGAAACTGGCAAATTTATGGTAAAAAAATGGTATTTTATAAGCAGAGAAGGGTGAAAATAAAAGAGGGTTGAATTTGCTAAAAAGCCCTGAATTACGGGCTTTTAGCTTGGAAGCAGTGCAGCAGCTTACGCTTCTACAGTTACTTCTTTTTCAGTACCTTCCCAAATACCGTGTTTAGTACAGTAGCCGTGTGCTACCAGTTTAAGTTTTTTACCGGTTGGGATGATGGTAAATGTCGTTGTGTTGTGTGCTTTTGTGTTGCCAAGTGTTCCTGGTACATATGTCGCTTTTGCCAGCATTGTATCACCGTCAAATAGGGTTACAGACTCGATATAGTGGTCAAAATCATCCGGGTGAGTGTACTCGTTCCCCATTTTTACTGTTACTTCAAACGGCTCACCCGCTTTAGCAGTGTCAGCACAGTGGATAAACGGTGAGTGTCTGTCGATAAGGTCTTTTTTTGCTTCTCTGTCGATTTCTGAAATGTCTTGGTATTTGTTGATCTTTGGCATTTTTCTTCCTTGTCAATTGATTTATGGGGTTATTATATCATAAAAAATATTAAATAGGATAAATTTTATCCTATTTTATTGATTTTCTTCTTTGAGCTGTTTCTCGGCCCATTTTCTGATCACGTCACGTTGTTCTTTTGTCAGTTTTGCCTCATCATGCAAAGTGAGATACATCGGGACAGGCATACGCAGGCTGATCGTATCGGCGATCCCTTTGTAGATCTTTTGACGCTTCTCTTCATCATAGCTGTTCCACTCCTGGAAGTTCAGCCATGCACGCCCCTGTTTGATATGGCTGTTGACCTGCAGGGATACAGGAGAGATATGCCCGTACCACGGCATCTTTGTCTCATAGGAGTGGCAGTCGTAGCAGGAGGTCTTGAACATGGTCATGATCTCTTCAGGGGCAGTTATCTCGTTTTTGGGATCTATATGTGAAGGCGGGGAGGGGAGATCGATCCTGACAGCCTGAAGCAGCAAAAGGGCACCAATGAGCCAGCCGAAAACAATTTTATACATAGTTATTCCTGTTTTTTGTTGTATTATAGTGAAAATATATAAAGCAGAGAGAAAGGAAGGTTGTTTCTTCCCGGAAAGGAAGAATGGGAAGATATCAGGCAGTTGCCTGCTTATAGATATCTTTTGCTTTCTGTACGTGGAACTTCAGTCCGATCTCTTCTTC
>DSDW01000128.1 GCA_011048515.1 Campylobacterota bacterium
CTTTTAAGGAAAGTGTCAGGTAGGCGATCAGCGGTAAAAAAAGCGGGAAAAAGTAGCTGTAAAGCGCAAACTCCTCAAAATACATGATCAACTGCATCTCTACCGAATATACGATAGAGAGTCCAAAGGTAGCGAAACGGAGATTGCGATACTTGAGATAGTGTACCAACAGCAGGCTGTTGATCAGTACAGCGGCACTCTGGACGAGTGCAAAGGTGTATCGTTCATAGGTAAAGTCAAAGATGGCACTGATAGCATTGAGCACCACGGCAAAGCTGAAGAGAAGATGTGCCAGAAGCTCTTTAAGGGGGAGAGATTTGAAGTATTTGACGATCATAAGCAACTTAGAACCTCTTTGTTTTCAACGAGGGATCAAAGAGTATCTCATAACAAAGGCCGGAGGAACACGCAATACGTATCTCTCCTTTAAGGTACTCTGTCGAAGCTTTGATAAAAGCCAGTCCAAGTGCTTTTCTCTGATCGAGCTTTATAATATCACATCCTATACCGTTATCCTGGTAAACAAAACGCAGCATTTCGCCTTCTTCTTTAAGAGAGATAGTGATCTTCGGGGCAGTTGTTTGGCTGAAAGCGTATTTGACAGAGTTCGTTAAAAGCTCACCCAGGATGATACCCAGGTGCTGCATGGTTTTGATAGAAAACTGTATAGGAACGATCTCCTTTTCAAGGATAATAGGCTGATCGCTATAGTTAAAAATATAGCTGCTTAACTCATCTACATAATTTTCGAAGTCTATTGAAGCAAAATCTTTCTGCTTGTAGAGCAGTTTATGGATCAGAGAAATCGCTTCGATACGTGTACTGCTCCCGAGCATCACACTGTTCAGTTCCTGTTGATCGGCCCCGAATTTATTGATACTCAACATCGAAGAGACAACATGCAGATTATTTTTAATGCGATGGTGTATCTCACTGAGTGCGATCTCTTTTTTTTGATTGGCATCAAGAAGCATCTGATAGTTTTCAGAAATCGTCAGGTGGTAAACCATCCCGAAAAGGATAATAAAAACGACGATAAAGAGATAGACCTTCACCGGGATAAAAGCAAAAGCAGCTGAGTCAACCCCGAGAACCAGGTAGCCGTGAAGTGAAGCGCATGTCACTGCTGCGTAATGCAGCAGGATAAAGAGCGTGGATTCTTTAAAAGAGAGGATCAGGTAACTGCCAATAGGCAGAAGAATGGGGAAGAAGTAGCTGCTGAGCGCAAAATCATTGAGATATAGCAGGGTAATAATATATATGGAACTGGTGCTAAGCACTCCATAGGCACTATACTGTATCTCTCTGTGTTTGATATAGTGCAAAGAGAAGTAGATCAGTGCTGCGATAAACATGAAATGCAACCATGCAAATGTCACTTCATGCAGATAGAACAGATCATAAAGCCCAACGATCAAGTGATAGCCGATAATGACTATGACAAGAAGGTAACTTAGTTGTTCTTTGGGGGCCATGTATCTCAATGAAGCGAGCAGTCTATTCATAAATATATTTTATCTCAAAATCCATTAAGAGTTAAGCTCTAAGAGGGTATAACATACTGAATAACGAGAAGGAGTGTACCTTGAGTAAAGCATTGAATGTACTGGGCGAGCCGTTGGAGCCATGCAGCCTAAAGCCACTGACAGGGTTTTACCGGGACGGCAGCTGTTTTTCGGATGAGCATAACCCCGGCTATCATGCAGTCTGCATCTATGCCAGCGAAGAGTTTTTGGCATACTCCAAAAAAGTAGGCAATGATCTCTCCACACCGATACCTGAGTACAATTTTGCCGGGGTGAAACCGGGGCAGAGCTGGTGCCTTTCGGGGCCACGCTTTATACAGGCGCTGCGCGACGGGATGGCACCGAAGATCTTCATCCATGCTACCCATGAGCGTATGCTTGAACTGGTCGACCTTGAGATCCTGAAGAAATTTGCGATAGATCTGTAACCCGCAAGGAGAATCAAGTGACGAAAGAGCGTGAAGGAGAATGGTTGATGGTAGGATCGGCACTCTTTGAGAGCTGGTTTCCTATCCTCTCGATCTCGGCGATGGCCTATGTGGGTGCGCTGCACACCTATGCCTACTCTTTGGTGGTTGCACTGCTCTTCTTTTTGCTGATCATGTACCGCAGGGAGAGATTTGGCGAGCTTCGTAATGCACAGGCGTATCCTGACCTGCTCTGGACGACCTTCTGGATCACAGCGCTTTTCGTTCTGGTATTTATCGGGATGCGGTATACCACTGCGGGCAATATGGCGGTGATCATTTTCCTTCAGCTGCTTTTCTCCTATCTCTACTTCAATATTTTGGGAAAAGAACAGATGCACAGACTCCACCTTTTGGGTGCATTGGTGATGGGGGTTGGAGCTTTGGTGATCTTGATCCCGGACGATTTGGCGTTTAACCGGGGCGACCTTCTGATCCTGGCGGCAGCAGCGATCGCGCCGCTTGCCAACCTCTATCAAAAACGTGCCCGCACCTACTGCTCCTCCGAGACGATCCTGGCATTCCGTACCGTTGTGGGGCTGCCTGTGGTGGCGATGATGGCATGTACCCTGGAACCGGCTGTCTCCATGGAGATGCTGACAAATGCATTGCCCTATATCCTGCTTATAGGCACGGTGGTCTATGTCGGCTCGAAGATACTCTGGATAGAGGCGCTGCATCGTACCTCGGTGACCAAAGTGAGCGCGATGATGGGGCTGATGCCTGTGATGACGCTGATATTTGCCTACTTTTATCTGGGTGAAGTGCCGCAGGTACGCCAGGTATTGGGGATCATCCCTGTAGTCATAGGCGGTTACCTGCTGACCAGGCCGATTTCGGACGCGCAGGCATAGTGCAGCTGCCTGGCTAAGGGATAAGAGGTGTCTCTAGCGAGTGGTCGAGCGTGGCATAGCCTCTGCCGACCCTTGCGATGGCATCACATGCGATATCGATCTTCTCTTTGTCCGTAATGATCCGGTCATCCAGATAGAGATGTGTGATCTCGACGATCACAGGGATGGTTTTGGAGTTTTGCAGCTCAACCTCCTGCAGGTAGTCACAGAAGAAAGCCACTTTGATCCCCTCCGGCATAGGGGGATATCCATCGAGCACTTTCCGGGTAGGGATCTCAAATGCTTCTGCTTCACTCTCCGAAGGCCCTAGGTCTTTGGAGCTCAGGTGCATTGCTTCAAAATGTGCTTCATCAACGATGGAGATAACACACTTTTTAGTGTTACGAAGGTTTCGCAATGTATCTTTTGGCGTACCATCGGGACGGTGGCCTATCGAGACGATGAGGGTCGGCGGCTCCGAAGAGAGCGGGGTAAAGTAGGAGAAGGGTGCCAGGTTAAGTACCTCTCCTTGTGTAGCGATCCAGGCGATAGGACGCGGCACTACGCTTTTTGCCATCAAAAAGTATCTTTCTGCGGCGGTTTTCTTCTTGAAATCGATCAACATCTCTGCTCCTTTATATCTTGTTGTGCTCTATCTGTGCCAAAATATCCTCTACGCAGCACGCTACCATCTCATACACTTTTTCAAAGCCCTCAAATCCCTTGAAGAAGTAAGGGTCCGGTACATCCGCCCCTCTGTAGCCTCCGAACTCACCGAGTCTGTAGACCTTCTCGAACCCAAAGGCCTGCAGGTCCGTCTGGTTTTGCGTATCCATGGCAATGACATAGTCAAATGAAATGATATCGGGTTTTTTGACAGGACGTGAACGCTGACCAGAGATATCAATGCCGTAGTTTTTTGCTACCTTCACGGAGTTGCGGCAGGGTGCCTCCCCTTTATGCCAGCTGCTTGTACCGGCTGATTCCACATAGAACGGAAGTTTGTGTGCATCGATATGTTTTTGCGCGATCCCTTCCGCCAGGGGAGACCGGCAGATATTGCCCAGACAGACAAAGAGAATTTTTTTATGGTAGATCACTTATGCTTCTCCTTACTGTAGCGGATTTTAATCTTTTTTACTGAATTTTACCTTGTAAGAAGTGATCTAATATCTCTGTAACCAGCCCTATGCGTTTAAGGAAGCTTTTCTTGGAGGCACGTTCCCTGATTGTATGGTCCCCGTCACCGAATGGTCCCCATCCGTCGATCGTGGGTACGCCTTGAGAAGAGAGGATATTGGCATCACTCACCCCTCCGCGTTTTTCGGTAGGGAGTTCTATATGGCAGAGGCTGTTGATCTTCTTTATAAAGCGCTGCTGCCCGGGTGAAGGCTGCATGACATCTCTTTGGATGCCTCCTGAAAGTGTCGCTGTGGTACCGATGACCGTAGATTCCATCACGATATGGTTGATCTCTGCAAGGACCCTGTCTCTCTCTTCTGTACTGGTATATCGCAGTTCGAAGGTGAGTTTGGCATGTGGCGAGATGGTGTTGGCTCCTATCCCTCCTTCTACCTTTCCTACGTTCACGGTCGTTTGTTTCTCAAGGTCTGTTAATGCCACAAGCTTTTTTAGTTTATACGCCGCTTCAAGGTTTGCATCCGCGCCATCGCTATAGTGGTTCCCCGCATGCGCTGCAATCCCCTCGATATCGATAAAAAAGGTTCCTACCCCCTTACGTCCGATCACCACTTCATCATTGATGCCTGCAGCCTCAAAGACCATGCAGTAGTCATACTCCCCGGCCAGTTTTGCTGAGAGGTGCTTGCTGTCATCGCTGCCGGTCTCTTCGTCACTGACCAGCAGAAAATCGATATTATGGATCTCACCGAATTTCTGATAAACGTTACGTAATGCCTGAAGTGCGACATAGTTGCCGCCCTTCATATCGCATACGCCGGGTCCGTAGATCCACGCCTCATCCTCTTGGAATGATTCAAAGGTACCGGGAGGGAAAACCGTATCGAGGTGGCCCAAAAGCAGAAGTTTCTTCCCCTTTTTAGCAGGAGCGGTGAAATGGAGGTGGTCTCCTATCTCCTCTCTGCGGTAACGGGTAAGTGTATATCCGATCTCTTCCATCCATGCAGAAAAAATTTCACCGTTTTTATCAACCCCTTCTTTGTTCCTGGTCCATGAGTTGATCTCTATGATCTGTTTGAGTTCATCAAAGTTTGGTTGGCTCACTGTTGCTCCGTTTACTTTCATTATTTTGTTGCATTTTTTTGAAAATGTTTTACTCAAAAATAGTAATAAATCGGTTACATAACGGCAATCGACCTGTTACCATTTTTCGGAAATTTTTTTAGTAAGAGAGTGTACAATTTGGCATTAATCGAGGAGGGTAAAAATGGGTCGTAATATAGGTATGTGGCTCTACAGCAACAGCGGCGGTGATGTGATTCAGAAAAAGATCGTCAAAAAGCTCAAAGAGAGGGATATCAAAGCAATCACAGATATCAATCTGCGGCATGCGATCGCAAAGAACGGGCATATCCTTTATGGTGATCTCAAAGTAGATGAACTTGATCTTTTCTTCTCTTATAATGCCGGCGAACAGACGCAGTATCAGGTTTTTTTATACCAGGCTCTTAATCGCGTCATACCTATGATCAACACCTATGAGGCTTTTGCATTGACGGAGGATAAGTTCCAGACCTCATTTATGCTCAGACAACACGGGATGGCAACACCGAGTTTCAAGCTTTGTCACCGGGATGATACCCATCAGCTGAAAAAGATCATCAAAAAATGGAACAAAATGGTCTATAAGCCTACGGACGGGTGGGGCGGTGTGGGACTGACCAAGATCGAAAACGAAGCAACGCTGGATATGCTGCTGCCGTTTATGAACCAGATGGATCTCTATTTTTTCTATGTAGAGAAATTTGTCAAGTATGACAATACCGACTTCCGTGTGGATATTGTGGACGGGAAGTTCGTCGGCTGCTACGGGCGCAGAGCGCACAAGAGAGACTGGCGTACCAATGTCACGAGCGGGGGTTCGGTCTTTTTGAGGGAGCCCAACGACAAAGTGGTGGAGCTTGCAACCAAAGCGGCCCAAATCTGCGGTGCGGATATCGCAGGGGTGGATATCATCTATGATCAGGAAAAAGAGGAGTATGTGGTACTTGAAGTGAACGGCATCCCCGCTTTTGCAACACCCGAACAGGAGAAGATGGGGCTGGACTTCAATGACAGAAAGATCGACCTGATCGTAGATCTGATCGACAGAAGGACAGCAGCCAGACAATAACTGCCTGCAGAGGGCAATATGTTTGAAACAATCACGGTAAAAACTGTAAAGGAAAGAGATAGTATGACAGAAAAGAAAATGAAGAAAAAACAGTTACCGAAACTCGGATTTCTCTATCTTGATCATGTGTTGAGGTTTTTTGATCACTCCAACTTCAAAGGATGGCCAGATAAGATAGAGAGTGTGGTCTATCACTGGAAAAACGACAAAGCGCGTTTTATCAGAGAGGTAAAACGTAAAAAGATCGATATCCTGATCGGAAACATCCCTGCAACCGCCTACGAGACATTCAGGGAGATCGCCAGAGAACTGCCGGATGTGCAGTTCGTACCTTCGCTGGACACACAGTTTGCCAACAAGTCCAAGGAGAATGTGACGCGTTTTGCCTGGAAGTATGATATCCCTGTGCCGAAGACCTATATTTTTTATGACAAAGCAAAAGCAGCGGAATTTATTGAAAAAACCGACTATCCGAAGATCATCAAAAAGAGTTACGGACCCTCCAATTACGGGGGATATTTTGTACACAAGGTAGAGAGCAAAGAGGAGGCAAAAGCACTTTTTGCGCAGAAGAAGTACTATCCTCGGTATCTGCAGGATTTTATCCCTATGGCAGCCGATGTCCGTGTCATGCTTATCGGGCATAAACCGGTGTGTGCTTTCTGGAGAAGGCCGCCTGAAGGAGCCTGGCTGACCAACACGAGCCAGGGCGGTACCATGGACTATATGGATGTTCCCAAAGAGCTCCTTGATCTGGCCGTCAAAGTATCCAAGGCAGCAAATGCGGAGTACTGGGCATGCGATGTCGCTGTGGGGGAAGACGGCAAATACCGGATACTCGAATGCGCTACGGCATTTGCAGCCTTTCCGTATATCCGTGACTGGATCGGACAGTATCTGATGTGGAAGTTTTCCGAAGGAAGGTTCCCTCTGCCGAATATCCCTCTCTTTAACTGGGAAGAGCTTGGCAAGATGGACAGCTCCGTACTCCGAACCCTGCGTTATATTACTTTTGGCCGTTACACACCGAGCTATGACGGCGCCTATTTTCTTGACAGGAAGGTCAAGAAGACAGAAGAGGGAGAGATATTCCTGCATGAACTCGACTCGCTTTACCCCATGCTGCCCACAGAAGAGAGAGAGTACGAAGAGTGGCCTAGCGAAACGTGGAACTTTCAGGACAACTATGGCCAACCTGTGAAGCCGGCAGAAGCGCAGCAATCTCATGAATCTTTTGACAAAGAGGGATCGGATGAATCTGAAGATTCTGAAGCGTCTGTCCCGGTCATCGAAAAAGAGGAGATAAAAAAAGTGTTGATGTCCGTAAAAGGGATCGGCAGGAAAAAGGCGGAAAAGATCCTGGAGAAGTATGACGCGCCTGAGCTGGTTGAGCTGCTTGAAATTGCTCCAAAGATGCTTAGAAAAGAGTTTGTTTGGTTTAAGAAAAAGATGCTTAAAGAGCTCAACGAGGTATGGAAGTTGTTTAAAGAGAAGCTCTAGGCTTACGAAGCTGTTTTCACAAGGAGGAGGTAGCTGAACGTTACCCTTATTATATCACTTAAGCGAACCAAAGGGAGCAGATGAAACGACAGTACAGGTCCTACCGGGAGAGTCTGAATTACCTTTACACTATGGAAAAAGCCCATCCCGGTCTTTTGCAGGTGATCAGGATAGGCACGACCTTTGAAGGACGGGATATTCTTCTGGTAAAGATCAGCCAGGATGTCGAAAAAGCAGATGAAAAGCCTGCAATGCTCTATACCGGGAGTATCCACGCACGCGAGTGGATCGGTAATGAGCTGGCACTGAAGTTTATTGAGCATGTTGCTAAAAATCAGTTCGTTGATCCTGTACTTGAGAAAAACCTCCAAAATGCGACCATCTATATGGTCCCCTGCCTCAATCCGGACGGGTACGAGTATTCGCGTACCCACTTCTCTTTCTGGCGTAAGAACAGGTGCGTGAATCATGACGGGACGATCGGTGTTGATCTCAACCGTAATTTCTCTGTAGGATTTGTCAAGCAGAGCAATACAAGCTCAAATGTCTATGGGGGGGAGTACCCTTTCAGCGAAGCCGAGACCAGGGCGATCAAAGCGTTTGTCGATACGCATGATAACATCACCATTGCGTTTGACTACCATTCACAGGGTAATGTCTTTTTCCCTGCACACAGGTTTATGCACGAATCCGAGATAGACGGTACCGATATGAATGTACTCTGTGCCAATATGAATGATGAGATATACAAGACCACTGGGCGCAAATACGGTATACACAGAGGAAAGCCGCCGGCAGCACTGATCAGCGGAAGCGGACGCGAGTATTACTACTCCAGAGGGATCCTGGCGATTGTAGTTGAAGTGGGTACCAAAAATATCCCTGACTATCTCAAGGTGATGAGCGGTTCGATCAACGAGAATATTCATGCACTTAAGATGGCATTTGGCGAGGTGATCAACTATTCGAGTGATGCCCCCAGGAGAGTCGACGGATTTACGCTTGAGCAGAGAGATGCCAGTTCGGTCACACTAGTGTGGAAGTATGAAAAGCGGGAGGATATCTTTTTTGAGATCTATCGGAGCACCAGGGACAAGGATGCCTGCAATGAGCGTACCCGGGTCGGAATCGCGGGTGAGCACAGATTTGTCGATACCGATCTTTCCAGTTCTACAAACTATCACTATACGATAAGAGCGGTAAACAGGCATACCGGCTATAAGTCGCCGTTTGCCCCGGTAGTCAAGGTCCGCACATGGCTGGAGGATGATGAGTTTTTCAAAATTCTCTTTGCTTCCAAAAACGGTACGGGGTATGTGGGGGAGTATACCCAGGAACAGAACCGTTCGCACTTCGGTGTCAATTCGCTTTTTGCGGGAGTCAACAGGTCCAAGGGGGTATGTGACGCGGTGATCAGTTTTGAGCTTGATGCACTGCCGAAATATGCCATCATCAAATCCGCACGTTTTTATCTCTACCCGATGAACCGTGTGGCAGCCAAAATCGAAAAGTATGGAGAGTGGAACCTGTCGCTTCTCAAACCCGGCAGTTTCAGCGAGATCAGTGATTTTCATGAGATAGAGAATGCCAAAGCCAAAGGGGTGATAGGCGAAGCGATCAAGTCTCAGAATCTCACCCAGGGGATATGGAACTTCTGGGAATTCAGTTCGCACGAGTGCGAGTTGCTCCAGGAGGAGATCGCCAACGGCAAAGTGGTCTTCCGCGTGGATGGTCCCAAGGAGCTGCCCGATGGCGAAGATTCGCAGATGATGCAGTTTGATATAGGCTACGGGACGTTCGGCGGGGGGATACACTATCGGCCGGTACTTGATATCAAATATACCGTAGAGCCCGAGAAGATCAAACTCCCGGCTGAGACGCTGAACAGCATTTCAAAATACCGCATCAGTGAGGGTCTCAGGAGCGGTTATGATGCGTCCGGGGAAAAAGTCTACGGGTATATGGATTTCGATCTTTCTCAACTGCCCAATCCCGAAACCACGATCATCACCCGGTGTGCATTGCGTATACGCAGTACGAACAGCTTTAAGAACAAATCCGATATCCGTTATTACGTTGAGCTGGTCGAACTTGATGAGGTGGGGGAATATGAGGATATCAAGCATCGGGACAAGATCGAGTATCTCGGCTATGAGGTGGCAGAGTCCGATCTTGATACCCAGGCGTGCCAATATTTCAATTTCGATACATTCTCAAAAAAAATCCTTGACCAGATGCATCAGGAGGGGAAAAGGCTTAAACTGGTGATCAAGCCCACTTCACCCACAGGGATGAAAGAGCGAATCGTGGAGTGGGGTTCTGATGCCGAGTTAGTGATCAGATATATTCATAAACGCCGTCATCCTGTGGCCAAAGTGGAGAATCTCCGTATCCTCAAAGAGAATAAAATGATCAAGCTGAGCTGGGATAAGGTTGGTGATCCGGCACTCAAGGGCTATTATGTGGTACGGAACAGTTTTCATCCTCCAAAACACTTTAATGACGGGGTAAAGCTCTATGGGGGGAAGGATACCTATACGTACGACAACTTTGCTTCCCTGGAAAAAGAGAAATACTATTCGGTCTTTACCTATGATGATGTCCCGAATTTTTCAGAAGCGGTAACAGTGAAGTATAATCCACTTGAAAAATATTAGAGTGGAGATGTATATATCCACTTTTTTGATTTCCCTGTTAAAAAGTGTATACTTTCAAAAAAATGCAGGATTTGAAGTGAAGATCAATGTGATTATCGTAGACAAGAAGGGGAAAGAGCCTCTCTATGCCCCGCTTGTCGAGCACTACAGGAAGATCGCCAAGCCCTTTGCCCAGGTAGAAGTGATAGAGGTGTTTGACAAAGAGATCACAAAAGCACACGATATTTCACCTGAAGCTGCCCAAAAATCATACACCAGGGCACTGGAGAGATATCTGGCAAGCGGTTATAATGTCGCACTTGATCCGTCAAGCAAAGAGGTGGACAGCCATGATTTTGCCAAACTGCTTAAGGATAAGCCTCAGGTCAATCTCTATATAGGCGGTGCATACGGCTTTGAGAAGAGTTTTTTAAATAAATGTAATAATGCAATATCATTTGGTAAAATTACGCTGTCACACAAATTAGTGAAAGTAGTGTTGCTTGAGCAGGTCTTTCGGGGTCTGTCGATCAATCACAACCACCCATATCATAAATAGGACGAGGAAGATGTTAAAAAAAGAAGAAATGCAGGTTTTCAATGAGAAGCTCACAGCAAGGAAAAAACAGATAGAGAAAAATCTGGCAGGCACAGAGCTTGAATTGGACGCGATGCGTGATCTAGAGCTGAATGACGAAGGGGATTTTGCTGCAGCATCGGCTGAAACTGTAGTTGACAGTGCTATTTTGGTACAGCAGCGCAAAGAATTAGCAGAAATTGAACTTGCTTTGGATAAAATAAAAAAAGGTACATATGGTATCTGTGAGATGTGTGAAGAACCTATAGGAAAAAGACGTTTGGAAGTGAAGAACTTTGCCCGTTTTTGTATCACATGTCGGGAGATAAACGAAAAAAAAGAAAAATAACAATAAGAGGTAGAAGATGAAACTTGGTTTATATACATTTGCCACGATCGTTTTGATGATGATAACAGGTGCTTTGGCATATACTGTCAATGC
>DSDW01000129.1 GCA_011048515.1 Campylobacterota bacterium
ACTTAATTCTTTGCTCAGGAACAGACTACTATTATGATACAAAAAAGTAAAAAAGTCATTACAGCCGGACTTCTTTCTACCCTCATCGGTAGTTATTTTGTGGGGGGATTCGCCCATGCAGATATCAGCCCTAAACAATCCTCTGCAAAAGAGAAGCTGGAAGCCTATCTCAAATTCACCCAGATCCTCAATGTCATCGAGACACAATACGTGGATGAAGTTAATACGACCGAACTTGTTGACAAAGCGCTCAAAGGGATGCTGAACAACCTTGATGCACACTCCACATTTATGGATACCAAAGCCTACAAGGACCTTAATGTACAGACCAAAGGAGAATTTGGCGGGCTGGGTGTATCGATAGGGATGAAAGACGGTGCGCTCACAGTCATTGCGCCGATTGACGGCACTCCGGCACACAAAGCGGGACTGATGGCAGGGGATATCATCCTCAAGATCGATGACAAGGCGACGATCGGCATGGATATCGACGAATCGGTCAAACTGATGAGGGGTAAACCGGGCACCGATGTCACACTGACGATCATCAGAAAAAAAGAGATAAAACCGCTTGAGATAAAGATCACACGGGACATCATCAAAATTCAATCGGTTTATGCAAAAACTGTCGAAAATAATCTCCTCTACCTGCACGTCACTTCATTTGACCAGAAAGTGGTCGAGGATGTCAAAAAAGCGATCAAAGAGCACAAGAATACCCGGGGTATCATACTTGACTTGAGAAATAACCCCGGCGGATTGCTGGACCAGGCAGTCGGCCTTGTCGATCTCTTTGTCGAAGAGGGAGTGATCGTTTCGCAAAAAGGACGCTCATCTATGGAAAACATCGAGTATAAGGCGACGAAAAAGAACAGTGATACCCAAACACCGATAGTCGTCCTCGTCAACGGGGGTTCGGCGTCCGCTTCAGAGATCGTCTCCGGTGCACTGCAGGACTTCAAACGTGCGATCGTTGTGGGTGAAAAAACCTTCGGCAAAGGTTCGGTACAGGTGGTAATGCCGGTAGGTATGGATGAAGCTGTCAAGCTGACCGTAGCAAGATACTACCTTCCAAGCGGAAGAACGATACAAGCAGAGGGTGTAACCCCTGATATCACAGTCCATCTTGGCAAAGTAGAGTATATGGAAGATCCCGTGCTTCTCAAGGAAAAAGAGCTCCAAAAGCACTTGACCAATGAACTCGAAAAGATCAACGGCAACCAAAAGCAACACAAGAAAAAACAGCTTACCGAAACAAAAGAGAACAATACCACAGAAGTGGATGACTCCATCATCACAGAGACGCAGCTCTATGAAGATATGCAGCTTAAAAGTGCAGTGGATATCCTGAAAGCATTAATCATCACAAATAAAGGAAAGTAGTAATGAAAAAAACTGAACTGCTCTACGAAGGTAAAGCAAAAAAGATCTGGCTAACAGAAGATCCAAATCTTTTGATCTCTGAGTTCAAAGATTCGTTGACAGCGTTTAACGGGGAGCTGAAATCAAGCGAAGCCGGCAAAGGGGCCCTCAACAATGAGATATCCACCGAACTTTTTAAATATCTCAATGAAAAAGGCATCCCTACGCACTATGTAGATACCATCGATGAGAATCATATGCTTCACAAAAAGGCGGAAGTGATCAAGATAGAAGTGATTGTACGTAATATCGCTACAGGAAGCCTGAGCCGCAACCTTGGCATAGCTGAGAAGACTGTGCTTCCGTTTACCCTGGTCGAATTTGACTATAAAAACGATGAACTGGGTGATCCAAAACTCAATGATCAGCACTGCCTTATCCTAAACCTCGTCAACGGTACGGATGAGCTGGAGTATATCCGGTATATGGCAAGACGTATCAACACGATCCTTAGTGCCTTCTATGCAGAGCTTGATATCACTCTGGTTGACTTCAAACTCGAGTTTGGTAGAGATAAAGATGGTAACATCATTCTTATCGATGAACTAAGTCCGGACAACTTCAGACTTTGGGATACCAAAACTCAGGAGAAGCTTGACAAAGACAGATTCAGACAGGGATTGGGCGGTCTTACAGAAGCTTATAGACAAGTACTCGAAAGAATTCAAAACAGATAAGGAAAAACAGATGAAAGCAATCGTAAACGTATTTTTAAAAGAGGGAGTTCTAGATCCACAGGGAAAAGCTGCACACCACGCACTTCATTCACTTGGCTTTGAAGGTGTTAGCGATGTGCGTATCGGTAAACAGATCATACTGGAAATCGACACCTCTGATAAAGCGGAGGCAGAAGCAAAAGTCAAAGAGATGGCTGAAACGCTTCTTGCAAATACTGTCATAGAAGACTACACGATAGAGATCGCATAATGAAAGTAGCAGTCCTTAGATTTCCGGGAACAAACTGTGAGTTTGACACGCAATATGCGTTTGAAAAGCTCGGTCATGAGACTGAGCTGGTCTGGCACGAAGAGACTACACTCCCCGAAGATATCGATCTTGTCGTTGTACCCGGAGGGTTTAGTTACGGAGATTATCTCAGATCAGGATCGATCGCAAGGTTTGCTCCGGTGATGAAAGCAGTCAAAGCCTATGCGGACAATGGGGGAAAAGTACTGGGGATCTGTAACGGGTTCCAGATCTTGACCGAAGCGGGTATGCTGCCGGGTGCACTGAAGCGCAACCACCACCTGCACTTTATCTCAAAGCACCAAACCATTTGTGTCGTGAGCAATGACAATGCATTTTTGAACAAATGCGAAAAGGATGAAGTACTCAATATTCCTATCGCCCATGCTGACGGGAACTACTATATCGACGAGGAGAGCCTTGCCAAGATGGAAGCGAATGGCCAGATCCTTCTTCGATACTCAGATGCAGAGGGTAACCGTTTAGTAGTGAACGGATCAGTCACCTCGATCGCCGGTGTGTGTAACGAAACCAAAAATGTTTTTGGCCTAATGCCGCACCCTGAACGTGCCATGGAAGCGATCCTTGGTTCACAAGACGGCATCAGAATGCTTCAAGGATTTGAAGCATAATGCCGTTTGTTTTACGCTCTCTGGGACTTCTCACTACCCTGTTCTTTGCTTTAACTCTGCAGCTTAGTGCAGAGAGTGTATACAAATACAGCTATTTCCCAAAGAAAATTTACAAAAATCAGGTTTTCCCGGTTACAGTGATCGGAATCAACAGCACACAGGATCAGATACCTGAGTTTATTTTTGATCCGACCAGCAATATCCAGCCGTTATCTGATAAACCGCTTGTCATCAACAATAACAGTGACAGCTTCTATACCTTTTATTTTAAAGCAAAAGATCGCGGCCTGCGAATTCCTGCACTGCGTATTCGCACAGAGTATGTCTACACGGAACTCTCCTCCGGATTTATACCGCTTGCAGATCTGGAACACAGAGAAGATTTCTGCGGAGTGATCGCGGCAGATATGAAAGTAAAAAATTCTCAAGTTTCCAACTATGATGAGACAAACCATATCGTCACACTCAACATAGAGGCCAATGAAGCGAACCTTGAAGATATGAAGCTTCATAACGTAGAAGAGAGCGGGATAGAAGAGATTCGCAGAGACTATGCCAAAGTCTATGGAGATTTCTATGCCGTTGTACCTATGAATCAAAAAGAGCTTCAGTTTACCTACTTCAATACAATTCAGCAGCAATATAGCTCTATCAAAGTAGCCGTAGAGGTAAAAGATGCTTCAGTCTCTACCCAGGCAGAGCTTAACCCCAAAGAAGACAGCTTTGAACAGCTCAAAAAATTCATACTGGGGACCTTGACACTCTTTATGCTTGTAATGTTTCTCTTTAAAAGAGATTTCTTCTTCCTGGTAGTCGGTGTCATATCATTCATCACCCTGCTTACACTCTATATCCCGCACAAAACGATATGCATCAAGCAGGGTGCGCCACTCTATATCCTTCCAACACACACCAGCACGGTCAGTAGCCACCTGGGTGAAAAACTGGAAGCACCTTTATTGGGCGAACGAAATGAGTATATGAAAGTTGAGACCAAAGAAGGGGTCATAGGATGGGTAAAAAATGAAGATCTTTGCGAAAATTAGATTTTACTGGGGTGCTTTTCTCATCTCTTTTATCGTTGCACTCCTTATGATCCCTTTGATTACGATCTTTCGTTCGCACAAAGGAATGATCATGCACTATCTCAACAAGGTCATTCTCTTTCTTATGGGAAGCAAAGTGGAACAGGTAGGCGAAGCGGATCCCAATGCGGATATGATCGTCATGAACCATCAGGGAATTGTCGATATCATCGGTATGGAAGCGCTTCAGAAAGGGCACTTAAGATGGGTAGCGAAAAAAGAGCTTTTTGATACTCCCTGGTTTGGACATCTGCTTAAAAACGGAGATATGATCTCTGTCGACAGAGAGAATAAAAAGGGACTCATCAAGATGATCAGGGATGTCAAAGAGTCTTTGGAGGTCAAGCATCGCAAAGTTGTCATTTTCCCGGAAGGAACACGTGCCACTCAGCAGAAGCTGCTTCCCTTCAAATCGGGAACGAAGTTTATCGCTGAGAACATGAATCTGAAGGTTCAACCCGTAGTGATCACAGGAAGCAAATGGGTACTCAATGAGCACAACAGGACCGGTCATAACGGTACGATAAAATATATCTATTTGCCGACGATCGACGTAAGAGAGGCAGAGAGTACCTGGTTTGAAGCACTGCACACAAAGATGCAAAAGGAGATAGACCATGAGTTCCATCACCATCATCGCAGTCGCTAGCGGAGGTGCTATCGGTGCCACACTGAGACTCTTCATCAATGGTATGGTCAATAAGCATTTTGCCCATGCACTTCCGCTCGGTACACTGGCGGTCAATCTGATAGGAAGTCTTCTGATCGGTATGCTCTTTGCCTACTTTCACCAAAACACTACTTTTCCGCCTTACTTGAAGAGCTTTCTGGTTACAGGGATACTCGGTGCGCTGACCACCTACTCTACTTTTGCCATAGAGAGTTTCTTTTTACTTGAAGCCGGACATTATGTACACGCCTTTGCCAATATGGCACTCAATCTTTTTGGAACCATCCTGCTTGCAGGAGTGGGTTATTTCATGGTATTAAATTTTACAAAATAGGAACAACAACGTGACAACACTTAGAGAAGAAACAGAAAAACATATTCGCAAGCTTATCCTTCCCCTGAAAGAAGAAAAAGAACTGAAAGAAGTACTTAAGGCCAGATTGACAAAAAAAGAGCTTAAATTGCTTCAGGGATGGGCGGATAAGACTCCTCAGGCAGAGCTTATAATGCAGCTTCATCTTGATGAAGAAAAATATGGGGAACTCTCTACCAAACTGATCAAAAAACTCAACCAGGAAAAACTGAAACAGGAGATGATGGTCGGTCTCTAAAAGAGAGCCGGATAGACTCACTAACCGTTTTCGCGCCTGCATAGCCACTTCAGGACAAAAGGAGGAGCTACAGTCGTCAAAACGATCACAAAGATCAATACCGCATAGATCTCGTTTCCGATGATCTGGTTGACTCTTCCCACCTCTGCAAAGATAAGCCCCACTTCTCCCCTCGGTACCATTGACACACCGATCATTGATCGATAGTGGAAACTGTGACCTTTGATCAAAAATGCGCCGAAATATTTTCCGGATATTGCTGCGATCAAAAGCGCAAGACTCATCATCCAGAAGTGTGATGAAGCAAAATCGATTACCTTCAGGTTTACAGAGAGCCCTACGGTGACAAAAAAGATCGGTGTGAACATATGCATAATGGGGGTGATCGATTGGCTGATCCGCTCCATAAACTGCTCATCTCTCCTCAATCCTGCACCAAACGGAATGATAAACCTGCGTGAGAGTGCGATACCTGCGGAAAATGCGCCCAGTATTTCAGGTGCACCCGCCAGATGTGCAAGATAGGAAAAAAAAACGATCAGGGAGATGATCGATGTCGGGATAAACCCCGGTACAGTTGAAAACCTGTCCAGCTTTCTCAGAAGCAAGGAGAAGAGATGAGCCAGAAATGGTGCGATGATCAAAAAGGTGACAATAAATCCTGCCACGCTCACTGTATGCCTGAGGCTAACCTGCTGATGCAATGCATAATCATAGATAAAGACCAGCAAGATCACGCCCATGATATCATCAAGTACCGCTGCCCCGATTACGACCTGCGCCATACTGCTGTTCTCCTGCCTGAGATCTTTGAGCACCCTCAATGTGATCCCGATACTTGTCGCTGTCAGCGTACCGCCTACAAAGAGAGAAACCTCCACGGAGAGGTCAAAAAGATAATAGGAGAGTAAAAATGCCATCATGAACGGTGCGATGACACCGAAGAGCGCGACCACCGTCGCCTCTTTTCCGGCTGACTTGAGACGCTGCAGATCGGTATGCAGGCCTACTTCAAAGAGCAGAAGGATGATCCCCACTTCCGCCAGGATCTTCAATACATCATTCACTTCTATAAGTTCAAGGAACGACCCTCCCAACAGTAATCCGGCACTGAGTTCGCCAAGCACTGAAGGGATACCTGCTCTGGCAAAGAGTTCACCGAGTATCCGCGCAGTTACAAGTATCAGGAAAAGCGTCAAAAAGAATTCATGTACTTCCATCATAGGATTATTATACAGCAAATCCTGCCAATGGCAAATGTTACTTCAAAATGTTCATCATTATTGATAAAAAGGGATGGTGCAGAGTCAAAAACCGGTTACTTTTTTCCTCTTTTCTTATCACTCTTCTCTTTATTGGCATCATACACCTTGAAGCTGTCACGCTTTGTCGTTTTACGTTTTTTTGTTTTTGAGAAAGTCGTTGATTTTTTCTTCTTGTTTCCGAAAGCACCCTCGGCACTTTTTTTCTTTTCGTTTTTTCTTGCGCCTTTTTGCATACTCATGACTTTGGGAGCATACCCTTCAAGCCTCTCCTGAGGTATCGGTCTGCCCAGCATGCGTTCCACATCCCTTAAGGCTACCATTTCGCCTGGTGAGATCAGTGTAATGGCAAGCCCTTTCTTCCCTGCTCTCCCCGTACGTCCGATACGGTGGATATAATCCTGTGTCACATGGGGAATGTCATAGCTGAAGACCACTTCAAGTGCAGGAATATCCAAACCTCTTGCAGCGATATCTGTAGCGACAAGTACACGTATCTTGCCCTCTTTAAAAGCATTCAGCGCCCTGGTGCGCTCCCCGGAACTCTTCTCCCCGTGGATCACTTCTGTTTTCAGCCCGGAGAGTTTCAGCTCTTCTGCCACCATGTCCGCTTCGGCCTTTTTTCTTACAAAGACCAGTGCCATGGTATAGTTTCGTGAACCGATCAGATAGGAGAGAAGCTCCGCCTTTTTCTCCGCTTCTACAGGATAGACAATCTGCTTGACAGAAGAAGCCGCTGTCCCCATACTGTCTACCTCGATACGTTTGGGCTTATGCAGAATCTGGCGTGAAAGATTTTTTAACGGTGTGGAGAGCGTGGCTGAGATCAGAATATTCTGTCTTTTTTCAGGAAGATATTGAAGTATCTGGGAGACCTCCTTGAGAAATCCCATATCCAGAATCGTATCTGCTTCGTCCATCACAAGAAACTTCACTGCACTGAGATCAAGATGATGTTTCCCGATATGTTCGAGCAAACGTCCTGTCGTCGTGACAATAATATCAGCGCCCTTTTTAAGCCTATTTTCCTGAGCTTTGAAATTGCCGCCGCCGTAGAGCACCTCACTTCTGAGAGGAAGAAACGCTCCATATTCGATAAAACTCTGGTGCACCTGTTTGGCAAGTTCACGTGTCGGTACAAGGACTATCGCTTTGGGATAGTGTTGTCCCTCCAGGTGTTTTCCGGAAAGATCCTGTAGTATAGGGAGAGCAAATGCAGCTGTTTTTCCCGTACCGGTCTGGGCTCCTGCCAGTACATCTCCGCCTGAAAATATCGCAGGGATAAGCGCTCTTTGTATCGGCGTTGGATCAGTATAGGCTTTCTTCTCGAGCGCTTTAAGCAGTGATGGTTTAAGATGTAGATCAGAGAATGACATTGCTCTATTTGGTTCCGTTTCTATTTTCTGCCTCTTCCAACCTGCGTTTGAGACGCATCTTCTGCTTGGCCACTTCACGCATATCCGCATCACTGTCACTCTCGTCAACGATCTCAACCCCAAGGATGGTCTCCACACAATCTTCCAGTGTCAAAATCCCTTCTGTCTGGTCATAACTGTCAACGACCAGGAACATATGATCTTTACGTTTAATAAAAAGATTCAAAGCTTTGGAGACAGGGATATTCTCAGAGATCTTAAATATCTTCTTCTGTATCTCACTCAATGTCTGAGTATCATCCTTGTGTGCATGCTTGAAGATCTTTTTGGTCATCACCAAACCCGTAATATTTTCTATACTTCCCTCATAGACAGGAATACGTGAAAATTTATAGATCGCCTCTTCATTCTCTATAATATCTCTCAGTGTTCTGGAGCTGTCAAGTGCATAGACCACAGTTCTTGGGGTAAGGATCTCCTCGACTTTGATGCGGTCCAGCTGAAGAATGTTTTCAATCACTTCGGATTCCTGTTCCTTCAATACCCCTTCATCCTCACTCATCCAGGTACTTTCAAGCAGCTCTTCCCTGCTAAAACCGGTCTTACACGCATCCTTTTTAATGCGATTTGTTACAAACAGGGTAAGCAAAATGATCGGATAGGTCAACCAGATAAAAAATCGAATGATATACGCTGCCACCGGAGCAAGCTGTTTCCAGTAGACTGCACCGATCGTTTTGGGAATGATCTCGGAAAAAAAGAGGATCGCAAAAGTCATGATCGCAGAGATATAAAAAACCGCTTCATAACCGTAAATTTTTTCTGCCTGTGCCCCTACAGCTGCTGCCCCCAGTGTGTTCGCTATCGTATTGAGTATCAGAATAGATGCGATCGATTTGTTGATGTTCTCTTTATGATCTCGGAGCAAAGCACCTGTTTTAGGACTTTCTCGTTCCATGACCGAAACAAAGGGCATGTTGATCGAAAGGAGTACAGATTCCAAAACAGAGCAGAGGAACGATATCCCCACAGCGAGAAGAAAAAATAAAATCAATAAGTCCATGTGTGTAATATACCCTTTATAATAAAATCAATGTTGCCAGACCCAAAAAGCTGAAGAAGCCAACAACATCCGTCACAGTTGTCAGTATGACCGTACTTCCGATGGCCGGATCAACGTCCATTCTCTTCAGCAACAAAGGCACAACCGAACCGATGAAGCCTGCACTCAGAAGATTGATGATCATCGATAGTCCTATTACCACACCCAACATTCCTGTATCAAACCACACCGATGCGATAATACCCATAACCAGTGCAAATAATAATCCATTTCCCAGCGAAAGAAGTACCTCTTTTTTAATGGTACGGAATGCATCATGTTTCGCGATGTCACCCAATGCAAGCTGCCTCACGACTACTGTCAATGTTTGCGTACCTGCATTTCCACCCATGGAAGCAACAATCGGCATCAATATCGCCAACGCGACAATACTTTGAAGGGTAGACTCAAACATACCTATCACAAGAGAGGCTACAATCGCCGTGATCAGATTTATACTTAACCATACTGCCCGAAGCTTACCTGCTCTAAAAATATTTTCATCCTCTTCGGCATCATCATTGACCCCTGCAAGATGGTACATCTGATCGGTAGCCTGTTCATTGATGATATCCAAAATATCATCAGAGGTAATACGTCCAAGCAATCTTCCCTTTTCATTGACGATAGGCATAGAGGCAAGGTCGTATTTCTGAAACTTCTGTACCACGGCATCGATATCGTCATGGTCGGTCGCAAAAATGGGCCTGTATTGCTCCGGATTTTCATTGATATTATCAGCCAACGTTTTTGTGAAGTCAAAGATAAGAAGATGATCCAGTCCGACCCCGTAATGCAATTTTTCATGTTCGTCGGTAACAAAAAGGTAGGTCACGTTTTCCAGCTCGTCTTCTCTGCGCAACCTTGCAAAATCGCGAATCACATCATGGACATTCTGCCCAAGTTTTGCTGTGTAAACCTCCGTCTGCATGTAAGCGCCGGCTTCTTCATCCGCATAACGCTTAAGCTGCAGAATATCGGCCTGATACTCTTCATCAAGTGCTTCAAAGACCTGTTTTGCTTTTTCTTCATCGATCTCTTCAAGTTCCTGGATAAAGTCCGTCTGGTCGTCAGATTCAAGTTCATTGACCGACTCAGCGATCTCTTCGGCAGTAAATGACTCGATAATGTCACCAAAATATCTGTCAGGAAGCTCCAGCGCCACATCGGCGATCAGCTCTTTGGGGATCGAGTGTACAGCCTCTGAAAAACTTTTTTCATCTAGATCTTTAAGAAGATTGGCGATCTCTGAGGGATGCAGCTCATCTTCCCGATGGGCATTAAGATACTCTGTTAACTTATCCATCAGATCTCCTTTTGCCTTAGATTATGCAATTATACACTGTTTTAAAAGAGATATGTTTAATAGATCAATTGATTAGTAGATAGGTGGGGAATAATGGGATGACACCGGAAAGGTGTCATGGTTATTTCTTCTCTTCCGGAAGGTCACATTTTTTTGTGATCATACAGAGCGGACAGAAATCAGCCAAACCTGCAATCAACGGGATAATCCCAAGATAGAACCAAGCAATTCCCGTATAGATACCTATACCTATCAATGCAAGACCTATACCTATTCTAAATTTACGACAGAATCTTCTGATTTTGTTATAATTCATATAAAATATCCTTATATAATTATTTTTGTAACTATACTAAAGTATTCTTAGAATAAATTGAGAGTAAAAGACTCCCCTTAAAAGGAGTCTTTAGAATTTAGAGTTGTGGACCGGCAGAAGCAAAATCAAATTCATCACCGTTTCCGTCATAACGGTGGAAGTTTTTCCGGAACATGCCTGCAAGCTTCATCAGCATAGCATCATACTCCTCTTTATTCTCCCAGGTCTCTCTTGGATTCAAGACCTTGTTATCTTCCACACCATCAAGAGTTTTTGGAATACGGAGGTTAAAGATAGGCAGTGTATCAAACTCTGCATTCTTGATCGAACCGTTGAGAATACCGTCAATACACGCTCTGGTATCCTTAATGCTCATACGTTTGCCTCGGCCATATGGACCACCTGTCCAACCGGTATTGACAAGATAAACATTTACGTTGTGCTCATCAATCTTTTCTCCGAGAAGCTTGGCATAGACAGTTGGATGCAATGGCAGGAATGCTTCTCCGAAACA
>DSDW01000103.1 GCA_011048515.1 Campylobacterota bacterium
ATAGAGATGTCCTATGTTATCTATATCAATTGACATTGGTAAGTATAAAGAAGCATCTATAGCTTTTCCCCCATCTCCTGAAAAGTCATAATTAGTATTACCTGCTACAGTCTCCTCTATCATATCCAAACTACTACCAATAATTTCGCAAGAGTATAGCCTATTATCGTTAACAGGTTATAGCGCTTTCCTCTTATTTTCAGGGAATGAGGCATGAGAGATTAAAAAGGTATAGAGGAGTTATGGATAGAAGAAAATTTTTCTTCTATCGCATGGCGCATTGCAGGTCTCACTGTTCCAAACTTATATCATTGAAAGTATCCCAACTGTTGTTATAAAATCGTATAGCAGCTACTCGAAATATCACTTAAATTACCTGCGATATCGACTGTATATAAGTGATATGTGCCCGCTGCGAGTCCTGTAATAGATAGTGCAGTAGGTGTATCGGCTAAAGCTATATCAAAACCGTTCCACATCTCATCAGCTGAGCTTGTGATACTCGCCAGATCACTTACACTTATCGTGTTATTTACCAGATACGCAGTGCCTGTCTCGCTGCTCTGGACTGAAATCAAAGAACCGTTACTGTCAAATTTTTGGACAAAAATATCATCACCGCTGCTTCCGGTATCTCCTTGCCGTATCAATTTAATTGTCATTGGCAAAATCATAGCGAATAGTTATATTATCATCACCTTTGATATCAAAATATATCATTTTTGTCTTGACTCGAACAATAATTTCAGGTTTTCTATAATTGAAATTACAATCGTATAGAGGTTTGCAATTATCGCGCCGATAACCAGCTAATTTGCTATATTCAAATTACCATAAAATTGCAATGCGAAGAATGCTGGGATCAAGTGAAAATCGGCTACCAGTGAACCTGCCATAAGTTCAGAAGAAAGAATATTTCTTATCCCTATCTTTAATAATGTTGAAACAACATTCACTGAAGCGGCAATAATAAGTGCGACCAATGTATCTTCATATAAAAATGCTGCCGATGTCGTCAGTGACATCAATGTAAAAAATAAATAAAAAACTCTACCCCAATCCATCTTAACTCCTTTGTTTTTTCTTTGAGAGCAAAACCAATATCTGCTTTCTTAACCGTTGTTTATTTCTAATATGCCAAAACATGATCGAATAACTTAAAAAAACTTGATATAGTCTTGTTTTTTCTTCTCTTATTCAAAAGATACTATGACTTTTGAATTCGATAATTTAAACCTTCTTACTTAATGTTTCTATGTGTGCACTGTCGCCAATCACCACCAGGATATCATCTTTTTCAAGTATATCATCCGTTTCAAACGATGTATGCCATATACCCTGGTGTTTGTAGGCTATCGGTTTTACTTCGAATTCGGATTCAAAGATCGGAGAAAGAATGGAAACACCGACCCAAAAAGAAGGTACATTCATCTTTGCAAGCTTCATAGTGATGGAAAGATCAATCGTTTCATAGTGCATATTTTTGACTATTTTTTTCACTATTTTTTTTGCTGATTCCATTTCCGGATAGATGATTTTTGCCGCGCCTATCTTTGCCAGGATCTGGCCGTGTACTTTTGTTATCGCTTTGGCAATGACTGTTTCGACACCCAGCTCTTTGAGTGCCATGACGGTTAGTATGCTGGCTTCAATATTCTCACCTATACTGACAATAGCAGTATCCACGTTTCCTATTCCGGCTTCCCGCAAGGCACGTATATCTGTTGAATCCAGGACGATAGCATCCTGTACATATTCATTGATCTCACGTACCTGTTCCTCATATTGGTCTGCAGCAATCACGCTGATACCTTGCTGCGCCAAACCTTTAGCCACATGAAACCCGAACTTTCCTAATCCTATAACTGCATAACTGTTCATAGTATTACCTTTCCTTCTGAATATTTGATACGGCTTTTGACCGCTTTGCCTACGATGACGATCGTAAATGCGAATACCCCTATACGCCCCATAAACATTAAAACAATGATATTGAATTTTCCAAAATCGCTGAACAACGCACTGTAACTCAAACTACCGCCGTCTCCGGTTGATAACCCGACCGTTCCGAATGCGGAACATGCCTCAAACAATGTTCTTAGAAACGGTAAACGTTCAATTTCACTTAAAAAGACGGTTGATGCAACGACATAGACCGAGGCAATAAAAATAATGGCATAGGCTTTATTGATCTGATATTGTGAAATCGAACGTTTAAATATGTGAACATGCGTATCTCCCCTTAGGGTGAACCAGACTCCTATAAGCGCTAAGGCAACGGCTGTAATCTTGATACCCCCTGCAGTTCCGCCCGGCGCTCCTCCCATCATCATAAAAAATGTAGAGAAAAAAAGGTTGGCATCACTCAGTGTTGATAGATCGATAGTGTTGAACCCGGCTGTCCGATAATTGACAGACGCAAACCATGCTGCCAAGATTTTCTCACTCCATGAGAGTCCTTTGAGCGCGTTGTTCCATTCTAATGACAATAGCAATGCTATTCCTGCAAGAATAAGAATGAATGTCATGACAAGTACGAGTTTAGTATGGGTCGAAAGACGCAAGATCTCTTTTTTACGATAATGATAAAGTTCCGTCAATACCAGATAACCAATTCCCCCCAGAATAATCAGAAAAGGAATTGTGATATTTATAACCAAATCGCTTCGATAGCCCATCATATTATCGCTAAAAAGCGAAAAACCCGCATTGTTAAATGCTGAGATGGCATGGAATACACCATACCATATCGCTTTATCCAAAGGCATATCGGCCCAGAACCGAAGTGTGAGAATAATCATTCCCATCACTTCAATGATAAAGATGGATCCAAACACAATTTTTAAGAACCGTACCAGGCCGTTCATCCCCGGATAGTTGAGCGATTCCTGAAGTATCAAGCGGTCCCGGTGCCCGATTTTATGACGCCGAACAACTGCCAAAAACGTGACGGCAGTCATATAACCCAATCCCCCGATCTGGATCAGTACCATAATGATCAACTGTCCTATCGGTGTAAAGTCTACAGCCGTGTCCTTTACGATCAATCCTGTCACGCATACTGCTGATGTCGAAGTAAAAAGGGCATCGACAAAACGTAATTCGCCATGATGTGTAAACGGAAGCATCAATAATAGTGCTCCTATAACTATCAATCCGACAAAACTATATACAATAAGTTTAATTTCTGAAGTATGAATAGGTTACTCCTCTAAAGTTTTTCATTTTCACAGTTAAAACGATATCCGACCCTCATTTGGGTCACAATGTAATGCGGCCTTGAGGAATCGTCTTCGATCTTTTTACGCAATGAGTTCACAAAGGTCCGTAGGTAATGCATCTCATTTTGGTATCCAACCCCCCAGACTTCCTTTAATACATTGGCATGGGTTAACACCTGGTTTGGATGGGTCATGAAATATTTGAGAAGATTGAATTCCGTAGGGGTAAGATTTAAGGCAACCCCTTTTTTGTACGCTACCAGAGCATCGTGTTCCAGGATGATATCACCGCATACAATAGTGTCATGGGAAGGAGATACGCCAATTGACCGGCGCTGAGCAGAGCGTATTCTCGCAGACAGTTCAATATCGGAAAACGGCTTTATGACATAATCATCTGCACCAGCATCAAGAGCAGCAACGATTTCATGTTCATCATGACGTGCCGAAACAATGATAATTGGTATCGTGGTCTCCTTGCGAACTGTTTTGATAAATGATTTTCCGTCGCCATCGGGCAATCCAAGATCCAGAAGAATGATTTCAGGGTTATGTGTTTGAAATGTTCTCAGCGCATTTTTAAGATTTTCACTGATAATACATTTATATCCGTCCTGTTTTAGGATATAGTGAAGCATTTTGCTGATTGCCGGATCATCTTCTACGATCAGAACCAAATCTTTTGTCATGATAGATACTCTTTGTTGGATGTGTACAGCTTTTCTATCGGAAGTGCTACTCTAACCTCAATTCCGCCTTCTGCATTGTACGCTTCGATATGTCCATTATGAGCGTCGACGATTTCTTTGCAGATCGACAAACCTATACCGCTCCCTTTGATATCCCCGGCAGAATCAAGGCGGTAAAACTTTTCAAACATATCCCGCAGATCTGTTTTGGGAATGGGGTCGCTGGGATTGAAAACAGTGATGATGATTTCTGAAGTTTGCATAGTGACTGAAATGCGTATCGGTGATGATGAATATCCTGAATATTTCATAGCATTGTCAATCAGATTGACCATCAGCCTGATCAATAACGCTTCATCGCCCCAATAGAGAGGTAGATCATGGTCTATTTCTATGCGGATGCCTTTATCGTCTCTATTGAACTCCTGTAAGGCAATACCTATAATATCCTGAATATCGCACCATTCATACCGCATAAATGCTTTTGAATTTTGTATTCGTGCGCTGTCGAGAAGCGTTTGAATCAAACGGTTCATCTGTATTCCCGAGCGTTTGATCTGATGAGCGATTTCTTCTTTATCTGCTTCTGAAATGCTTTTTTCTTTTAACAATATCGCTGCATTACCAAGGATGGATGCAAGCGGTGTTTTTAAATCGTGAGACAATGTATTGAGCAATATATCTTTGATCGCATTCGATCGGAGGCGAATGGCCTGGAAGGTTATGATATAGCCAACGGCATAGAACAGTATAAAGCTCCATACATACAGCAGATCGTGTACGCTGAAACTGCATTTGGGAGGAACATAGAGCACATCAAATAAAATAACAGAGATCGTAGTAATCAACATCGTTGCTTTCATATCGCCGTATACGGCGATAACCAATACGGGAATCAAATGGATCAATGCCATATTGACCATGCCAAGTGCATCGGTAAAAAGCATGCCGAATCCGGTGATGGTCAACTGCAAAAATATCGGGATAATATAATTTTTATATGAAAAATGCGTCATTTTATATCACTGAGCCATTCTCTCCTCATTGATATTGAGTCATGACCAGTTATTCCTTCTCTCTAATTGTCAAATAGACTAAAATTATACAATCATTGATATCAACGAGTTATAAAGATTTTGATCATTTTTTTCTGAATTTACAGGAACCTCATGGTAAAGATGCAAAGTCCACTTTATGCGGAATATCCTGGCCTATGTCTCGCCAAAAAGCAATGCACTCTTCTCAGACAGGCTCAAACAGATATGGCTGCAAAAAACCCTTGAAGATGCACGGAAACAATCCACCCTCTTTGTAGAGGAGTATCAAGATAAATACCCTGAAGCCATAGAATGTCTTGAAGAGGGACTGGAAGATAGCTTGCAGTTCTTTCACTTTGATTTTATTGACCATAGGCGTATCTCTTCTACCAATGTGATGGAAAGACTTAACTAAGAGCTCAGGCAAAGAAGCAAAATAGTTGGTATCTTTCCCGGTAGAGAATGTGAGATGTAAAAGATACAGAGGAGTTGAGGATAGAAGAAAATTTTTCTTCTATCGCATGGCGCATTGCAGATCTCAGTGTCCTGCAACGGCACCGGCAAACTCTTCGATGAGCTTCTGCGGTTCGCTCTGCAGGCGCTCCCGCACCATCTGGGAGAAGCCGTCGGGATAGATCTCGAACTCTTTGCGCTTCATAGACTCAATGACACATTGGGCGATCTCCTCGGGTTTCGCTTTTGGCATGGGGAAACCTTCTGTCATCCTCGTCTCGATCGGCCCCGGCAGCACTTCATACACCTCACCGCCAAAAACTGCAAACTCCGCCCTGAGGGCCTGTGTGAAGGAGTGCAGCGCACTTTTTGAGATCGCATAGTTCGCCATCAGCGGGAAGTTTACCAAGGCTACCGCCGAAGTGACATTGACCACCGTACCTTTGGATGCCTTCAGCTTTTCAAAGAACGCCTCAGTAAGACTGACAGTTCCTTTTAGGTTGACTTCAAGATCCGTGAAACTGTCGTCAAAGAGCCTGCTGTTCGTGTTGACCCCCGCGTTGTTGACCAGCAGGTCAAGTCTCTCTATCTTTGAGGCCACTTTACTGATGGAGTCTCTGTCGGTGATATCCAGCTCGAGAGTTTCAATGACGGGGCTGAGCGCTTTGAGTGATTCGAGGCTCTTTATATCCCGTGCGGTACAATAGACCTTTATGGGTTCCTCTTGTAAAATTTCACGGACAAATGCCTGTCCTAGCCCGCCATTCGCACCTGTGATCAATACTGTTCTATTTTTCATGTTCATCCTTTTGAAGATTTTGATATACTTTATCCAGAAGTGCGATCAGGGTCGCTTTCTCCTCGTAGCTAAAACCGGCAGTCATATTTTCGTTATGCCTGCTTGAAAGGGGTGCCACTGCTTCTGCAAGGACGACCGACCTCTCTGTGGCATACAGCTTTATCGCACGCCTGTCATCGGCATCCGCTTCTCTTTTGATATACCCTTTTTCTATGAGCTTGTCGATCATCCTGGTAAGATTGCCCTGGTCCTTATAGGTAGAGTCGGCCAATGCCTTCTGGCTGATCCCGCTCTGCTCGACCACACGGAACAGGACGGACCACTGTTCAGGTGATATCCCGTACGCTTTGATCATCTGGTTGAAACTGTTTTTAGAGGCCAGTGCTGTTCTGTTCAGTACAAACCCCAAAGAGTGGTCCATATTAAATTGCATGAGTGACTCCTTTCAAACCACATTATAATTGTTTTAACAATAAATGTCAAGACAACTATATAGAATGAAGCCAATAATTTTCTCCGCTCAAAGCGGTATACTAAAACGTCCCGGGAATGCTATAATAGGTAAATTGCCAATGCACTTTAATCTCTCTGAAGGAGTACCAAATGAAACATCTATGGCTGATACTCATTGCCCTGCTCACCGGCTGTGTCGAAAGACCGAAACATGTGACACCCGTGGAGCATTTTCAGCTTGACCGATACCTCGGTACCTGGTATGAGATCGCGCGGCTTGACCACTCTTTTGAGCGCGGGCTGGAGAAGATCAGCGCAACCTACTCCCCGCGTGAAGACGGCGGTCTCAAGGTCATCAACCGTGGATTTGATACAGAGAAGAAAAAGTGGAAAGAGGCAGAAGGCAAAGCCTACTTTGTAGAGGATCCCGATACCGGTTTTCTGAAGGTCTCCTTTTTTGGGCCGTTTTACGGGGCTTACATCGTGATGGATACCGACTATGAGAGCAACACGATGATCAGCGGACCCGACCACTCCTACTTCTGGATCCTCTCACGTACCCCCCAGCTTGATCCAAAGACCCAGTCCCGCCTGATCCAAAAGGCCAAAGAAGCAGGCTTTGAGACCGAGAAGCTGATCTTTGTCAGCCATGAATAAAGCCTGAGCGCCGAAGAGTATTTTCTTCTGACGATTTCGCAGGAGGTATACCGTGCCGGCAGATATCATTCAAACATGGATTTACACAAAAATATGCGACCAAAGAAGACGATCATTTTTAACTCAGCATCTATTTTCATAAACAACCAGAACAATCAAAAAGATATTATAAAAATTTCCAGACAATGTTATAATAGGTTCATTGTACAAATGTACTTTTAATATCTTGGAAGAGGGATATAGGATGAAATATCTATGGCTCATACTCATTGTCTCGCTCACAGGCTGTGTTGACACACCGAAACATGTGACACCTGTGGAGCATTTTCAGCTTGATCGATACCTCGGTACCTGGTATGAGATCGCACGGCTTGACCACTCTTTTGAACGTGGGCTGGAGAAGATCAGCGCAACCTACTCCCTGCGTAAAGATGGCAGTCTCAAGGTGATCAACCGGGGATATGATACAAAAAATAAAAAATGGGAAGAAGAGCCGGAAGGCAAAGCCTATTTTGCAGAAAATCCCGATACCGGATTTTTGAAGGTCTCCTTTTTCGGGCCGTTTTGCGGGGCTTATATCGTCATGGATACCGACTACGAGAGCTACACGATGATCAGCGGACCCGACCACTCCTACTTCTGGATCCTGTCACGTACCCCACAACTCGATCCCAAGATCCAGTCCCGCCTGATCCAAAAGGCCAAAGAAGCAGGCTTTGAGACCGAGAAGCTGATCTTTGTCAGCCATAACAAAAGCACTCAGCAGCGTAACTGAGAGGCGTAAAAAATGATAAAAAAAGTTTTTTCACTCCTCTTAGTGTTCGCTAGCTTTATAGTTGCAAAGGAGCCAACCGTGCAATCGATCTATGATTTCAACGTAAAAACGATAGAAGGGAAAGAGACAACGCTCGCACCCTACAGAGGAAAAGTGATGCTGATCGTCAATGTGGCAAGCAAGTGCGGCTATACTCCCCAGTATGAAGGACTGGAAGCGCTCTATCAAAAATATAAGGAGAAAGGGTTTGTCGTACTCGGTTTTCCCTCCAACCAGTTTGGCAACCAGGAACCCGGCACCGAAGAGGAGATACAGCACTTCTGCCGTGTCAACTTCGGTGTGACCTTCCCGATGTTCTCCAAGATAGAGGTCAACGGAGAGAACACACATCCTCTCTATACCCACCTCAAATCCGAACAACCGGGTATTCTGGGTACCGAAGCGATCAAGTGGAACTTCACCAAATTTCTTGTGGACAAGCAGGGGAACGTCGTCGCACGGTTTGGCTCTTCGACCAAACCCAATGAGATCGAAGCGGAGATCGAAAAGCTGCTTAAACCATAAGAGGAGGCAGAGGATGAAGATAGCCATTACCGGTGCCAGCGGATTTGTAGGTAAAGCCCTGCAGGAGACTTTTTTGGACACCGTCAGCATTCAAAGAGAGGATGATGAGGCAGCGATCCTCAAAAAGCTCAAAGGGGTCGATGTCGTCGTCAACCTCGCAGGCGCGCCCATCATCAAACGCTGGAGCGACCCCTACAAAAAAGTGCTCCGGGAGAGCCGTATCCATACCACGGACCGGCTGGTCTCGGCGATCAATCAAAGCGAAGTCAAGCACTTCATCTCCACCTCCGCCATCGGCATCTACCCCAGCGATGTTCGCTGCGATGAATCCTGCGATACCTATGCAGATGACTTTCTGGGCAAACTTTCCAGGGAGTGGGAGGATGAAGCGCACAAATGCAGCAAACCTACCGCCATCCTGCGGTTTGGTGTGATCCTCGGTAAAGACGGCGGTGCACTGGAGCAGATGATCACCCCGTTCAGACTCGGTGTGGGAGGCATCATCGGGAACGGGAAGATGATGACCAGCTGGATACACATGGATGATCTGATGGGAATCTATAAATTTATCATGGACAAACAGCTCACCGGGATCTTCAATGCCACATCGCCCCACCCGGTCTCCAACCATACCTTCACCAAGGCGCTGGGCAGAGCACTCCGCCGTCCGACCATCCTGCCTATCCCCGAGTTTGCCCTGAGAATCATGTACGGGGAAGCGGCCTCTGTCCTTACCGACTCCAAAGAAGTCTACCCCAAAAAGATAATAGAGGAAGGGTACAGGTTTCTCTATACCGATATCGAGAAGGCGCTCAAACAGATCGTTTCCTGAGCGGATATCCTCCCTTCAGGGATACCCACTCTCTTTTTTATGATACAAACAAAAGAAGAAAGGGCTTTGTCAGTCTCGAGCCTTGCTATTATTAAAAGATTCAGCTATAATGGATTTATCAATGATGATTTAGAGTTTCATCTTAGGCAAGATTTTTATTGCTTACTTACAGTTTACAGTATTATTCTCCCAATAGAACACTCCACATTATATTTTGAACATTTCAGTAATGATATGCATTAACAACTAAAGGAATTGCAATGGCAACTCAAGTAAATGGAACAGCAAAATGGTTCAACAGTGAAAAAGGTTTCGGTTTTATCGAACAAGAAAATGGTGGCAAAGATGTATTTGTACACTATCGTCAAATCAATAGTAACGGTTACGACCGTGTTTCTCTCAATGAAGGGCAAAAGGTCACTTTTGAGATCGGTGAAGGCCAAAAAGGCCCACAGGCAGAAAACGTTACTGCGCTTTAATACCGTCGATGGGCAGAAAATACTGTCCATAGTTTAGACAATTTCCTCCTCCTTCCCATCGGAAACGAGGAGAACGAAGTCATTTGCGTTATCGCTTATGAATCAATCAACATCTTTTTCCCCTGTTTACCAAAATTATCTATCTTACCTCTCCACGCAATCATTGTTTTTTTGTTCCCACGTTGTACGTGGTAACCCATACTTCGATAAGTGATTGGGGTCAAATGTTTACTATTCATAAGGCTGCGATATGCATTCCCACGAAAATCGTTGGAACGAAAGAAAGTGCAAGCAGCAGTTTTTTCATATTCTCCCCAAATAAAACAATCGGTCCATATGCCTTACCTGACTTTATTTTTTTCTAAAGAAAAAGGTTGTAGAATTTATACACTTATGGAAGGAGGGGGTATGTTATTTACTTATTTTAAATTAATTTTATCTTCAACAGTCCTGCTGTCAATATCACTTCAAGGTGATAACTCTTTAGAAAACTCAGCAGAATTTCAAAAGTTATTAGCAGAAGCACGAAAAGCAAATGATGTTCAAATTAAACAAAGAGAACTAGAACGACAAAAAGAAGCAGAAGCTGCAAAAAAAGAAGCTCTACTAAAAATTGAAAAAGAGGTGGGGAAGACCACATTCTATAATGATAGAGGAGAAGATATCGAAAGAAAAAATATTGACTATATTGAACTACCAGTACCACATATTAATAAGGGACACTTAGAGTTTATAATTTCGTATTACAATAGAGAAACAGGAGATTCAGTTAATTGGAGCAATGGTTCAGCAATACTTAACTGTAAAGCTTACACAAAAAATGGAAAGCTTCTTAGTAGTATAAAACACAAAGAAGTATATAAAAGTTATCAAAAGGTATATGTCAAAATTGGTAGCGGTGTTTCAGAGGGTACCTTAAAATGTAATGTAGATTTTTTAGGAAAAACTTATCATGATGATATTACATTTGGAGGGTTTCATGACTTATCTTCTCCAACATTTTCTGAGTCATACAAGTTAAGATAGTCTTTTTTTGTTCCCACGTTGTACGTGGTAACCTATACTTCGATCAGTGATTCAGGTCAAATGTTTACTGCTTATAAAGCTGCTATATGCATGATCACTGACACCATGGCTACGAGAAAAAATAGTAAAAATATAGCAAACTGTCATATTTTTTGAAGTAGCCAGACATTTTTTGTATACTACATAATACTCAAAACAAGGGGATAGAGG
>DSDW01000146.1 GCA_011048515.1 Campylobacterota bacterium
AATGAGAGATACAAACACTTTAATGAGCCTGAAGTCAGTTACCACGGTTTGGTCTTTTCAGACTCTGTGGTAAGTGGAATACTGTTTACTTTCAGAATGAGAATGGTTTTGATGAGAGATACAGGTGCGGTTATAAGCCCTTTCAATTCATGGTTGTTTATACAAGGCCTTGAAACACTTCCTCTTCGTATGAAACAGCACTCTGAATCGGCATTGGCTATCGCAAAACATTTGGAGGCTCATCCAAAAGTGAAGAAAGTAAATTACCCGGGACTAGAATCAAATCATAATTATGTCATGGGACAGAACTACTTCAACGGGGGACACAGCGGACTGCTTTCTTTTGAAGTGGAAGACAGAGAGACAGCACAAAAGATCGCAGATGCCACTGAGATTTTTTCTATTGTTGCCAATATCGGAGATAGCAAGTCTATCATTACACATCCGGCAAGCACTACACACCAGCAGCTTTCTGAGCAGGAACTCATCGATGCCGGGGTACCGGGTGGGTTGATAAGACTCTCGGTAGGACTTGAGGATACACAAGATCTGATCGTTGATCTTGAGAAAGCATTAGGGACAGTTTGATATTTAGGTAATAAACGGGATATGTACAGCACTAAAGTACATATCTATCTCCTCCTCGATTTAAACGCAAATAGGATAGAATACGCCTATTAAGAAATACCGGTAAAAAGCAGTCAATGAAAATCGAAACAAAAATCGCACATTTTAGCAGTCCATTGTATCTTGAGAGCGGGCGTATTCTGGAGCCCTATGAGATCGCTTATGAGACATACGGGGAGCTCAATGAAGATAGATCCAATGTGGTATTGGTCTGTCATGCACTCAGCGGCTCGCATCATGCTGCTGGTGTCTATGAAGGTGACAGAAAAGCAGGCTGGTGGGATGGACTGATCGGTGATGGAAAGGCGATCGATACGGCCAGATATTTTGTGGTCTGCAGCAACACGATAGGATCCTGTTTCGGCAGTACCGGCCCGATGAGCAATAACTATCCAAGCCATGAACCCTACAGGCTCAAATTCCCGGTCGTAACGATCAAGGATATGGTAAGGGCACAGATGCAGCTGCTTTCGCATCTTGGTATTTACCACGTACGTGCGATCATAGGCGGTTCTATGGGGGGAATGCAGGCGCTTCAATTTGCCGTGGACTATCCGAATTTTGCGGATGAGATCATCTCACTTGCTGCAACCTACGCGACGCGCCCATGGACAATCGCCTTTAACAAAGTAGCGATGGAAGCGATCCGAAAAGACCCAAGATTCAAGCATGGGAACTATGAATGTGATGCGTTTAAAGAGGAGGGGCTCGACGGGCTGGCGATCGGTCGCATCGCAGGGCATATCTCTTATCTTTCTCCGGAGTCCATGGATAAGAAGTTTGGTCGGAATTATGTGAGCAATGATGGACTTTTTGAACTCTTTGGCCGATATGAGGTAGAGCGTTATATGGAGTATAACACTGCAAATTTTGCACGGATGTTTGATCCGCTCAGTTATCTCTATATCGTCAAAGCGATCAATACATTCAATCTCAGCCGAGGGTATGACTCGCTGCATGATGCGATCTCGCGTATCAAAGCCAGAGTACATCTGATCAGCTTTGAGACAGACTATCTCTTTTTCCCGTGTGAGATGGAGCATATCGCAAAGATGCTGGAGAGAAACGGCCAGCCGTACAGCTACAAAGAGGTAGAGAGTGATTATGGTCATGATGCTTTTTTGGTGGAACTGGATAAGTTTGAAGAGGATATAAGGAGCGTCTTGTCATGAAAAACGAAACTTTCGAAGAGAAGCTGGAGCATTCCAAAGCGTTGCTTGAAAAGCTTATGAAGCCGGATATAACACTGGAGGAGTCCGTTAGACTGTATGAAGAGGGACTCAATACGATCAAGGAAGCACAGAAACTGATCGAAGAGGCGAAGATCAAAGTCTCTGTGATAGAACAGTCCAATCAAGATGTGAGTGATGAGTAAACAACTTGTAGTCGCCGCACTTCAACTGCCTACGCTCGGTATGAATGCAACCAGGCTGGAGTTTTATCTCAAACAGGCACATCAGCGGAAAGCCGATGTGATGCTGCTCGGAGAGTATGTGCTCAATCATTTCTTTAAAGAGTTTGAAAAGATGTCAAAAGCGATGCTCAAAGAGCAGACGCGCAAACATATAGAGCTTCTGAAACGGTTTGCCCAAAAATATGACATTACGTTTATCGCACCGATCATTCTGACCAAAAAGGATGGGTTTCACAAAACTATCGCGAAGGTCACCCCCAAAAGTATCAGCTACTATGAGCAGCAGATACTGCTGCCTTATGCCCACTGGGATGAAAAGAAATTTTTTTGCAATGATACAACGATGCCTTTGCGATCTCCTATGAGTTTCTCGATCAAAGGGTTCAAGATCATGGTCATGGGAGGGTTTGAGCTGCATTTTGATTACTTTTGGCAAAAAGTCACAGAGAAAAAGGCGGATCTGGTACTTTTGCCGACAGCCTCGACCTTTGGTTCACATAACCGTTGGAGAGAGATCATCAAGACCAAAGCATTTCTTCATGGTTGTTTCATTCTTCGGGCCAATCGCCTGGGAGAGTACCAGGATGATGACGTCAGATGGAGGTTCTACGGTGATACGATGCTTGTAAATCCGGAAGGTGAAGTGGAGATGATGCTTGAAGATAAAGAGTCAATGCTGGTAGAGATCATAGAGAAGACTGAGGTAACCGAACACCGTAAAGCATGGGGTTTTGAACGGGAATTGAAAGGACGGATATGATAAAGGATAGGGTAACACAGGAAGAGTATTTCAATCGTCAGATTCAGCTGTGGGGATCAAGCGTACAGCAGAGCCTCCAGAAAAAAAAGATCGCGATCATCGGTGCAGGAGGGCTGGGATGCAGCCTTGCAATGGCATTGGGGACTTCAGGGATCGGTGAGATCCACATGGTCGATTTCGATACGGTCTCCGATCATAACATCCACAGGCAGATCGCTTTTACACTCGAAGATGAGGGAAAGAATAAGGCTAAAACAGTAGCCAAGCTTATGGAAAAGAAAAATCCTTTTCTCAAAGCGGTAGCCTTTGAAATGGATTTTGAAGCATTTACGACAATGGGGAACAGGTATGATCTGATCCTGGATGCAACGGACAATCTTCCCACGAGAGCACAGATCGATAAGTTTGCCAAAGCGTGTGAAACCCCATGGATATATGCCAGTGTTGAAGAGTTTAACGGACAGGTCTGTTTTTTTGAAGAGGCAAGTTTCCAGGTCTTTAACCTCTCTGATCATAAGCCAGGAGGGATCACCGCACCGATCGTAATGCATATCGCTTCGCTGCAGGCAAATCTTGCACTGAGATTTCTTGCAGGTTTGCCAGTGGCAAAGGATAAGCTCTATTACCTTTACTTCAATGGGGAAGGGGAATTGGTTATCCAGAAGTTTGAGATGCCAAAAGCCTAATATTTTAGAATGATGAAAAAAGGAATAAAAATGAGAACGAAGCCACTCTTTTTGATACTGCTTTCACTTTTTTTTGTGAGTTGTACGCAGGAGTCACAGAACTCTTTGAGCCGTTCATTACAGAATTGGACAGGGACGAATGGTGTACTTGATGTTTATGCCGGGGAGAAGCTGGTGCATCGTTTTATCAACATTGATAAACTCTCCACAGCCTATGGAACAAACGACAGTGAGATGAGGCCCTATCGTTACGGATACGGTATCGATGATATCAACTTCAACTATCAAAAAGATCCGGGGGAACAGAAGGTGTATTTCGAATTTTCCGACTACTCTACCTCCTATATCTTTTATGAAAGAAACATAAATAAAAAAAATCAAACCAATAAAACAGAATAGAAAGGATGATCATGATGAAATTGATTTCAACCAAAGAGGCGCCGCAGGCTATAGGACCGTATTCTCAAGCGATAGAAGCGAACGGATTTATCTTTACCTCAGGACAGATCGCATTGAGGCCTGATGGAACATTGCAGGACGGTGATATCGAACACCAAACGCATCAAGTAATGAAAAATCTTTACTACGTACTGGAAGCTGCAGGAGCGCACTTTAATGACGTCGTCAAAACGACGATCTTTCTGGCGGATATGAATGATTTCGCAAAAGTCAATGAGGTCTATGCACACTATTTCGGTCTGCATAAACCCGCAAGAAGTACGGTTGCTGTAAAAACCTTGCCTAAAAATGTGCTCGTAGAGATAGAGTGTATCGCGCTTGCCGGTGCGAATTATACATTCTGATCTGAAAATAAGTTTAGTTTAAAATTAAATTAAAACTTGTTTGGGTATAATCACAAACTTTTAAAATTAGTAGTAAAGGGTTTGCAATGTACGCAATCATTAAAGCAAGTGGCCAGCAGTTCAAAGTAAGAGAGGGTGATATCATCGCTTTCGACAACATGAACCTTGAGCCAAAAGCAGCAGTAGAATTCAAAGAAGTTCTTGCAATCGACAATGGTGAATTAACTGTAGGAACTCCGTTTGTAGAGGGTGCTGTAGTTAAAGGTGAAGTGATCAACGAAGGTAGAGATAAAAAAGTGATCATTTACAAAAAGAGAAGAAGAAAAGACTCTAAGCTAAAAAGAGGTTTCAGAAGAGACTTTACTAGAGTTAGAATTACTTCAATCGCATAATTTAAGCAAAGTAAGGAGAAGAAATGGCACATAAGAAAGGTCAGGGATCAACTCAGAACAACCGTGATTCAGCGGGTCGTCGTCTAGGTGTTAAAAAGGCTGGTGGTGAAGCGGTAATACCGGGAAATATCATCATTAGACAAAGAGGTACAAAGGTAAAACCAGGAAATGGTGTTGGTATGGGTAAAGACCATACGATCTTTGCAATGGTAGAAGGTGTTGTTAAGTTTGAGAACCACACTGCAAAGCAAAAGAAAGTTTCTGTAGTACCTGCATAACTCTTTTACTGTCTGGCTTTTTGCCAGACATTTCTATACATTTTTTTAATTTTTCCAATCACTCAATCATTTTCACAGAAAGCACTTACAGATCTTTATAACTGTAGAGAGTAGTTTTCAGGTTTTATCTTCTTTTCATTTCACTATTTTTTGATTTTGGATATAATTCTGCAATTTATTGATCATGATGACAGTTCGAGAAATTTTTCACAGATTTAAAAGGTTTTTATAGATGTTTGTTGACAGTGTAGAGCTTACGGTAAGCTCAGGTAAGGGTGGTGCAGGATGTGTTTCATTCTGGACAGAAAAATTCGTAGTAAAGGGAGGCCCTGACGGCGGAGACGGCGGACGTGGCGGTTCAGTCTATTTTATAGTAGACAACAATACCGACACACTTTCCGCACTTCGTGGGCGTAACCATATCAAGGCAGAGAACGGAAAACCGGGAGAGGGACGCAAAAAGTATGGACGCAAGGGTAAAGATACGACCATCATCGTACCTCCCGGAACTACCGTGATCGATGCTGAAACCGGAGAAGAGATCTTCGATCTTCTGGAAGAGGGGGAAAAAGTGCTTTTTCTGGAAGGCGGCAAAGGCGGCCTTGGAAATATGCACTTCAAAAGTGCCAGTAACCAGAGGCCAACCTATGCACAGCCCGGTCTGCCAGGCATTACGAAGCATATCAGACTTGAGATGAAAATGATCGCGGATGTAGGACTTGTAGGATATCCCAATGTGGGAAAATCGACATTGATCTCCACGCTTTCAAATGCCAGACCACAGGTGGCTGATTATGAATTTACCACATTGACACCGAAACTCGGGGTAGTGCATGTAGGGGATTTAGATTCTTTTATGATGGCGGATATTCCAGGGATCATCGAGGGTGCAAGCGACGGCAGAGGATTGGGACTTGAATTTTTGCGCCATATCGAGAGGACCAAAACACTGCTTCTGTTGATCGATGCAGCCAACTACAGAGAGATGAAATACCAATATGAGTCGTTATTGGTAGAGCTGGAACGTTACTCAAAAGAGCTCTCAAAACGAAAATATGCCGTAGCGATCACCAAGACTGACACACTGGGTGTGGAAGAAGCAAATAAACTTACCGAAAAGTTTTTGAGTGATATCGGCCTGAGCACAAATAAGACGCTCAATAAATTTAAGGCAAATCCGGAATACATGACATACGGTTTTGAGAAAGACTTCGGTGTAAAGCTACCGCAAAACGAGCCACTTTTTGTGATACCAATCTCTTCGGTAACACATCTCAATACGGAGGCGTTACGTTACGTCCTGAATGATTTTGTAAAGGCAGTGAAAGAAGAAGAGGAGCAGGAGGAGGCTCGATGAGTCGGATTGTTATCAAAGTTGGTTCTCATGTACTTACTGAGAGCGGAATGATCGCCAGACGTCGAATGTTGGCACTTGTAGAACTGATCACACTGTTGAAAACAGAGGGATATGAGGTGATACTGGTGAGTTCGGGGGCTGTCGCCGCAGGCTATACAAAACTCCCTCTAGATCGCCTGTCTGTACCCAACAGACAGGCGTTGGCAGCGATTGGACAGCCGCTGCTCCTCAAGATGTACCAGGAGAAGTTTGAAATATTTGACCTGCTCTGTTCGCAGGTACTGCTGAGTGCAGATGTATTTGAATCGCCAAAGCAGATAGCACATGCAAAAGTCGCAATAGATACACTTCTGGCTCATGGTGTAGTACCGATTATCAATGAAAATGACACAGTCAGTATCGATGAGTTGGTATTTGGAGACAATGACAGACTCTCTGCCCATGTCGCACACCACTTTGATGCGGATCTACTGGTGATACTTTCGGATATTGATGCATTCTATGACAAAGATCCCAATAGGTATGAAGATGCAAAAAGGAGAAAAGTGGTCAACCATCTGGAAGAAGATGAGCTGAAAGCAGAACATTCGCCAAACAACGAATTTGCAACAGGCGGTATCGTGACAAAACTTCAGTCCGCGGATTTTTTGATGAAACATCACAGAGAGATGTTTCTTGCAAGCGGATTTGACCTCAGTGATGTCAAGTCTTTTCTAATAGACAAAGTACATCAGGGCGGAACACTTTTTACACCGAAGAGATAAGGGAGAGTATGCGCTACAAAATTGTATATATGGGCACCCCGCACTATGCCAGGGAGATATTGGCAACTTTGATTGAAGCCGAAGATATGGAAGTAGGCTTGGTGCTTACCCAGCCTGACCGTCCCGTCGGTCGAAAGAAGGTACTTACACCTCCGCCTGTCAAAGTACTCGCAGAGGAGCATGGCATAACGGTATTGCAGCCAAACAGGCTCACGGATGATGGGATAGTGGAGGCGATTAAGTCACAAGATCCTGATTTTATCATTGTAGCGGCCTTTGGACAGCTTCTGCCCAAATCCGTACTGGATATTGCACCTTGTATCAACCTGCATGCTTCATTGCTGCCTCAGTACAGAGGAGCGTCTCCCGTCCAGCAGTCGCTGTTGAACGGAGACAAGACAACAGGTGTCACTTCTATGCTGATGGAAGAGGGATTGGATACCGGTCCGATGCTGGAGAAGATAGAGTTTGTGATCCCTCAGGAGATGAGACTTCATGCGTTGATGGAGCAGCTGACGCACGATGCCTGTGCGCTTACGCTCTCTACCGTAAGAAATTTCAGGAGTATCACTCCCCAGCCGCAGAATGAGGAAGAGGCTACGCTCTGCAAGAAGATCAAGAAGAGTGATGGTGAAGTGGATTTTTCGGATGCCGTGACACTCTATAACAAGTACCGGGCATTTGAAGGTTGGCCTGGGGTTTTTGCCGGCAATGGTACAAAGTTTGATGATATCAGTCTGGTTGAATCAGAGAAGAGTCACCGCGCTTTTGAGCTGCTTGGTTTTGAAGAAGAGAGTATCATTGTAGGTTGCAGCAAAGGATCTGTAAAGATCGGAACGATTCAGCCTGCATCCAAAAAAGCTGTCCCGGCCAAAGTATATTGTATAGGAAGGGGGATCAAAGTTGGAGATCCTATCCTTTGATCTGCTCCCCTCAACACAAAACTATCTTATCGAGGAACTGAAGGCAGGCAGATTACGCGCTCCCATTGCAGTGATCGCGTTTGAACAGAGTGCAGGCATAGGCAGCCGCGATAATGAATGGAGCGGTGGAAAAGGCAACTTTTTTGCTTCCATTGCCATCTCGCTAGATCAACTGCCTTCTGATCTCCCTTTAAGTTCCGCCTCTATCTACTTTTCTTATATCATGAAACAAGTACTTTTTGAATATCATGAAAATATATGGTTGAAATGGCCCAATGACTTCTATCTGAATGATGAAAAAGTGGGAGGCGCAATCACGAAAAAAATTGATCTAACTCTAGTGTGCGGAATCGGAATAAATTTAAACAATAATCAAAATGGCTATAGTGCCCTTTGTGTCGATATCCATCCCCAATTATTACTGGAAAAGTATATTTTTGCATTGAAGAAATTTCCAACATGGAAGCATATCTTTAGTGAGTATCGGGTAGAATTTGAGTTAAGTAGGCGATTTTCAGTGCATATTGAAAATCAAAGAAAGAGCCTGTCAGACGCTATATTAGAGGAAGATGGTTCATTATTAATCAACGGGATGAAGGTGTATAGTTTACGATGAGTGAAGTAATAAGTATTGCCAACCAAAAAGGTGGCGTCGGTAAAACAACAACTGCGGTAAATTTAGCAGCTTCGTTGGCAAAAAAAAACAAAAAAGTGCTTCTTATCGATATAGATCCTCAGTCTAATGCCACAACCAGTTTGGGATTTGCAAGAGGGGACTATGAGTTCAATGTCTATCATGTCTTGATAGGGAGCAAAAAGTTCTCTGAAGTGATATTGAAAACTGAGATAAAAAAACTTCATATCGTGCCTTCAAACATCGGTTTGGTTGGAATAGAAAAAGAGTTTTATTCTCCAAACAAAAAAAACAGAGAGTTGATCCTGAAAGAGAAGATCAAAGAGATAGCGGATCAATATGATTACATCATCATAGACTCACCTCCTGCACTCGGCCCGATCACGATCAATGCTCTTTCTGCATCTGACTCCGTTATTATTCCTATTCAGTGTGAGTTCTTCGCGCTGGAAGGGCTAGCCCAGCTGCTTAATACAGTGAGTCTGCTGAAAAAAACGATCAATCCGAAACTGAAGATCAAGGGATTCCTGCCAACGATGTATTCCAACCAGAATAACCTTTCAAAACAGGTGCTTGCTGATTTGACACATCATTTCAAGGACAAGCTCTTCCACATCAGCAAAAGCAAAGAGTGTATCGTGATTCCGCGCAATGTCAAAGTGGCGGAATCTCCGAGTTTCGGTAAACCTATTAGCGAATATGCGGCAAGCTCAAAAGGTTCTGTGGCATATAGTGAACTTGCGAACGTGATTATCAGGAACTGATTATGGCATTGGGAAGAGGATTGGGAGAGATACTCTCAGAGGTGGAAGAGGCCTATGCCAAGGATATCAGTTCGATTGACAGTTCAGAACTTGAAGCACAAGGTGTCAGGATAGCAGAGATAGAGGTTTCATCTATCTCTCCCAACCCGTTTCAGCCTCGTAAATATTTTGATGAGCAAGCACTTCAGGAGTTGAGTGAATCCATCAAAGAGCATGGATTACTGCAGCCCATTGTTGTGATAGAAAAGGGTGACGGATATATGCTCATCGCGGGCGAACGCCGTCTGCGAGCCCATAAACTTGCCGATCTCCCTGTGGTCAAAGCGATTATCGCCGATGTGGAAATTGATGATATCAGGCTCAGAGAACTTGCGCTGATTGAAAATATCCAAAGAGAAAATCTCAACCCTATTGAACTGGCAAACTCCTATGCCGAGTTGATCGAAGTTCACGGTATCAGGCATGAGGACCTGAGTGAAATCGTCCATAAAAGCCGTTCTCAGATCACCAATACCATGCGCCTTCTCACCCTCAGTGATTATGCACAAAAACAAGTTGCAGAGGGAAATATTTCACAAGGGCATGCCAAGGTACTTGTGGGGCTTGATGTGCCGAAACAAAAAAGAATTATTGACACTATAGTCGGACAAAAACTCTCTGTAAGAGAGGCTGAAAATATAGTTAAAAATTATAAAAACAATCATGAAACCAAATTGAAAGCTGTGGTAAAAACGGCACTGCTCGATGACTACAGGAGCGAGATTAGCGCTCTATTGCCTTTCAGACATAAGATAAAATCAAAAAGCGTAGAAATTAGTTTCACTTCAACGGAAGAAATCGAAAACTTTTTATCAATCCTCAAAAAAGCATAATATTTAACCCGCTTCTCATGTGCTAAATGGTAAAATAGCGCGAAATTACATGAGGAGTTTGAATGCTTGACCTACATTTACCGTTAATGTTGTTTGTCCTGGTACTATTCATCGCCCTTCTTGTTCTTTTAAATAATATGCTATTTCAGCCACTGATTAAGTTCATGGACGACAGAGATCACTCAATAGCAAAAGATTTGGAAGCAGCAAAAGGCTTGAGCGGTAATACCGATGAACTTAACGCTAAAGCAGATGAGATTCTTAGCAATGCTAAAGCTGAAGCTGCAGCGATCAGACAGAAAGCAATCGATGATGAAAAGACATTGGCTGCAAGTAAAGTCGAAACTAAACAGAGTGAGCTTGAAGAGGAGTATGCGAGTTTCGTTGAAAGACTGGCA
>DSDW01000045.1 GCA_011048515.1 Campylobacterota bacterium
AACCCATATAAAGCACCTTTCGGTGGAGTGCAACATCTTTACAAATCCAACATGTTATTATGGATTCCCGCATTTAACGTACAAACCAAGACAAGAAATATTGTTCTCTCGTTCCCGATCTCCTGATCAGGAATGCAGATGCTACGTTATAACGTAATGGCATATAGATACCAGCTATCGCTGGACTAGAAAATCACTGATAATTTAGTAGTCAGTATACACTCCGTATCCGGAGATACGGAGCGAGAGGAAAATGGTGTAGGAAAGTACTGGCAAATTATCTGTAGTTTTTCTTAATTTGTAGAATATTTGAATGTCTCTTAATTTGGAGTCACTTTAGTTTTAAATGCGTAAATATTACCTTTACTTGTAGGAATAATAAGAGTACCGTTTTTATGTAGACTTATACCACCTAAAACATCTTCACCTTTGAGCACTATATGCCATAATACCTTACCTCGCTTATCAAAGCAATATATTCTGTCATTTCTTGAAGCTGCATAGATATTTTCATTTTCATCAACTATCATATTCGCTGCGAAATATGTCATAGTCGCTGATCTTTCCGGTTGAGTTTTCCAAATACCTTCACCATTTACTAAAGAAATTGCATGTACTGACCAATCCCATGATCCCAGATATATCGTATCGCTTCCAACAACTGGTGAAGATGTTACATACCAGGCAGTTTGATAGGTCCATTGTAATTTACCATTTAAACTTAAAGCATATAGTTTCCAATCTTTTGAACTTGCAAAAATTGTATTATTGAATAAAACTAAAGAGCTTGTAATTGCACTTCGTGTTTTATAGTGCCAATTGATAGTACCATTTTTTTTAAAAGAAATAATTCCTCGCTCAAAACCTAAATAAAAATTATTATTTTGATCTACAATAGGTGTATTTTTTATGGATGTTGTTAGTCTAAATTTATGTATCAAATCCCCATCTGAATCAAGGATATGAAAATATCCCTTTTTATCTCCAAAAATAATATTATTCTCTTTGTCAATATTGGGAGTTGAACTAATCGCACTGTGAGCGTTATATTTCCATTTTAAAGTTCCATTTTTATTTAATGAATATAAATATCCATCCATAGAACCAAACAGCAGATCACCCTGTTTATTGATAATAACAGAAGATTTTACATCGTACTTGGTTTTAAATTTCCAGATTAGATTGCCCGTTAAAGAATCAAGCGCGTAAACATAGTTATCGTTTGAACCAAAATATAATGTACCATTTTTATCTATTGTTACTATAGATTCGATAGCAGATGAGGATGTTTTAAATTTCCATATTAATTGAGGTTTATTTATGGGGCCGCTATAAGGTAATTTGTAATTATTTTTTATTGGTGTTGGTAAAATAGAATCATCATCATAATCGGCATACAGAAAAGTGCAAACAAATGCATACAAAAATAATCGAAAAATTGTGTTTCCTTTACAGAAAGTTCTATTAAAATGATCTAATCAAGAGCGCTTAGGAAGTTGCAAATCTCCACTCCTGTGACTGAACCAAGCTACTCACTTCAAAGTGCAAATAGAAATTTTTATTAGTCCTCTAAATTATTTTAGTCTCATTTTAACATAAATTAAAAAAATGACGTAGAAGAAAAAAATAAGCGTCTGTCATTCCATGGAGTTTTACACTAGTATGGACATATCGATCATCCTGTCATCATCGCATACCTTACTCCTTTATGGAGTGCCATATGTTTTTGAACTTATGCAGCCCTTCGACAGGCTCAGGGTGAACGTCATAATGTTTAAGTTTTTGGGAATTGGGATGTAGGGGTACAGTATTACTTATAGATCCCCGGGTCGTAGCCCGAGGATGACTAAAAAAAGGGAGGGGGGGAAGAGGGTGTTTACCCTCTGTTGCTTCCGCGTCCGGCGTTACGGCTGTCACGTCCGCCTCCGCTGTGCTGACGGGTTTTTGAGCGTCTGTCACCGCCTCTGTCATTGCGGTCACGGTCGTTATGTCTTCTTGGCGAACGACCTCTGCCTCTGTTTTTGCTGCTTCTTTCGTCTTTTGATCTCTCAAGCGCTTTGGCGATCTCTGCATGGTCCAGACCGATCTTGTCTTTACCTTTTACCTCATTCTCCTCCTGGATCATCGATGCAAGAAGGTGTGCGATCGTCACGATATCAAGGTCGTGCTGCAGCGTCTTGACCAGGTTGATCGCACTTTCAGTCACTCTTGTATCCGCGATCTTCGCGATCAGTTCGTTCGCTTTGGCATCTTGTACTTCGATACGAGTAGGGATGATCTCGGTACTCATCTGCGTACCGACATCTTTTTCGATACGTTTGATGGTACGTAGTTCGTTCGGGCTTACCAGTGTGATCGCCTCACCGGATTTACCACCGCGTCCTGTACGTCCGATACGGTGTACATAGGACTCGGAGTCAAACGGGATATGGTAGTTGAATACATGGGTGACGTCATTGACATCCAGACCACGTGCAGCGACATCCGTTGCCACGAAGATATCGATCCCGCCCTGTTTGAACGCCCTGATCGTTACTTCTCTCTGCTTCTGCTCCATATCGCCGTGAAGGCCGCTTACCTTGAAGCCTTGTGCCGTCAAGTGTGCTACGAGTCTGTCGACCTCTTTTTTCATACGGCAGAAGATGATACATTTCGTAGGGTTTTTGAAGTCGATCAATCTTACCAGGGCATCATCTCTCTCATGTTCCTGTACCACATAGTACTGCTGATTGATCTTGGTATTGGTAGTCTCTGATTTGGTGATAGAGACAGTTTTTGGATTGTTGAGAATCTCTTCAGCCAGTTTACGGATCGCCTTTGGCATAGTTGCGGAGAACATCAGTGTCTGACGCTCTTTTGGCAAGAATTTGAATATGTTCTTGATCTCATCAAGGAATCCCATATCAAGCATCTCATCCGCTTCATCAAGTACAACAAACTGCGGGTTGATCTTGATCTTTCCGCTCTGCAGAAGGTCCTGCAGACGTCCCGGGGTCGCCACTACGATAGAGGCCTGATTGATACGGTCGATCTGTTTGCCGTACGCTGTACCGCCGTAAACCGTCGCTGTTTTGAGTCCTGATTTCTGGCCAAAACGGTAAAGCTCGTCACTGACCTGCATCGCAAGTTCGCGTGTAGGAACGATCACCAGTCCTTCAACACTTCCGTCAGCTTTCATCATGCTCATGATCGGCAGACCGAAAGCAGCAGTTTTTCCTGTACCTGTCTGTGCCTGAGCGATGATGTCATGTCCATCCAGGACCAAAGGGATCGCTTCTTTTTGAACGGGGCTTGGCTCAGTAAAACCGGCTTCTTCCACTGCTTGTTGGATGCTCTCTTTGAGGTTAAAATCTGTAAATTTCATTATGTCACTTTGTATTAAATTGTCGGTGATTGCTGTATCTTGGTATTTATCTGTAATAGTATCAAGAGGTGTAAAAACCTGTTTTTTGCAGTTGATACCAAACTGTGTCGCGTAAGTAGCGAGGATAAGGAGATAAGATGTTATCTCGTCAATAGAGTTCAGTACACTCTTGCATAAAAGTTCGGAATTATAGCATGTTTTTTCAGAGAAAGATAGGGGGTGTCTATTTTAATATGTAAAAATAAATGATTATAAGTTATTAAAATATGATACAATCAATTATGTAGGTATCATAATGAAAAATATTAATGTGTTTATCGTTTTCTCTTTATTGGTATTAGGTATGCTGGGCTATAAGGTCTATGAGTATAACCAGCAGATGAAATTTACCCAGAAAACGATCATGCACAACGAAATACATACCATTTCCCAATTTATAGAGGCGTTCCGCACAACCTATCAGGAGATCCTGGACCAGGGCCATATCGATATCAATGAAACGACACTCGAACTTCTACCCGTAAAAAGTCTTCCCCGGATCAGCCAGCGTTTCTCAGAACAGGAGAACAAAGAGGTCATGATACGAAGCGTCTCGGACCAGCCGCGCAATCCCCTCGGCATGGCAAACGCCTTTGAACTGGAGATGATCGACTACTTCAAACAACATCCCGGGGAAAATGAGCTCTTTATCAGGAGAGGAGAAACCTATCACTATCTCAAGCCGTTGCGGATAGATCACTCCTGTATCAAGTGTCACGGAGAAAAAGAGGAGGTGCTCCCTTTTATACGGGCAAACTATCGTACCGGATTTGGGTATCAGGTCGGTGATATAAAAGGGGTGCTGAATATCCGGATCAGGGACCGCGGATATTTTGCCGCAATGTATGAAAATTTCCAAAATATGCTTGCCGGATCGATCATTGTCTATCTGATCTTTTTGCTGATCATCGGCATCCTGATCGCCAGAATGCGCGCTGACGGCGAAGCCTATACCCAGCGCCTGAAAGAGGAGATCAAATCAAAGACAAAGAAGATCGCCAAACAGAAAGAGATCTTTGAGACACTCTATGAAAAATCCTCAGACGGTATCCTGATCCTGGAAAACGGAAAGCTGGTACGGTGCAACCAGATGATCGTCGATATGCTGCAGTACAGTTCGAAAGAGGAGGTATTGAACCTGCCCCTTTGGAAGTTCTCTCCGCGGCATCAACCCGATGGCCGGGACTCATCCAAAAAAGCGGAAGAGATGGTGGAGATCGCACGCAACAGCAAGATGCATCAGTTTGAGTGGGTTCTGAGAAGATCAACGGGAGAGGAGTTCTTTGTAGAGGTAACGATGACACCGATGGAGCTTGACGATCGCAGGGTGATCTATATGATCTGGAGAGATATCACCGAGAAGAAAGAGGCGCAGCAGAAACTGCTGGAACAAAAAGATGTATTGGAGCATCAGGCAAACCATGATCATTTGACCGATCTGCCTAACCGGCAATATTTCAACCAGAGACTGCAGGAGGAGATCGAAGAGGCAAGGGAGTCCAACAAAAAGCTGGCACTTTTCTTTATCGATCTGGATAACTTCAAGCAGATCAACGACTCCTTGGGGCATCTTGTCGGCGACAGGGTACTGACCATCGTTGCCGAGCGTCTATGTGCAACGATCCGGCAGAAAGACACCCTTGCCCGGCTGGGCGGGGACGAGTTTACGATCATGATGCAGGATGTAGAGAAGATGAGCGATGCTGCCGTGCTGGCAAAACATATCCTGGAGACATTGACCCAACCTCTGCAGATAGAAGAGCATTCGCTCTATATCTCCTGCAGTATCGGTATCAGCTTTTTCCCCCAGGACAGCGATAATGCCGGCGATCTCATCAAGTACGCGGATGCAGCGATGTATAAAGCGAAAGAGGAGGGAAGGAGCAACTATCAGTTCTACTCCTATGAAATGACCGAAACGGCCGAAGAGAATATCGCGATACAGACCAATCTGCGTGATGCGATCAAAAACAAAGAATTTACTCTACTCTACCTGCCGCAGGTAAAAGCTGATACTCTCGAGCATGCAGGCGTGGAAGCATTGATACGCTGGAATCATAAAGCGTTAGGGGTCATATCGGCTGACAGGTTTATACCGATCGCGGAAGAATCCGGGTTGATCATAGAGATAGACCAATGGGTGATGAAAAAAGCGATGCATCAGATATCCGCATGGTATCAGGAGGGGCTGAACCCCGGTACTTTGTCCCTGAATCTCTCCATAAGAGTGTTAAGAAGCGAATATTTTACAGAGATACTGCAACAGTGCATGAAAGAGTGCGGTTTCAAACCCGAATGGCTTGAACTGGAGCTGAGCGAGGGACGGCTGATGCATAAACCCGAAGAGATCATCTCAAAACTGCAAGAACTTAGCGATATGGGTATCAAGATCGCCATCGATGATTTTGGTACGGGTTACTCCTCTTTGCCATACCTGAAACGGCTCCGGGTCGACAAGTTGAAAATCGACCGCTCCTTTATCAGAAATATCCCTCAGGAGAAGGAGGATGTGGCGATTGTGGAGGCGATGCTGGCACTGGCACGATCTCTGGATATCGATACGATCGCAGAAGGCGTGGAGACCAGGGAGGAGTTGGAGTTTTTGAGAGAACACCGCTGCACCTATATCCAGGGATATTATGTGGGGAGACCGATGTCAGCTGAAGAGATAAGGTTAAAACTCAGCTAGGGCGGTAGACCTTCACGTCCTCCTCTTTGTCTTTGTCTCTGAGGTACTGAGCATGCAACTGGCTCATGACGCCTTTTTCGCAGTAGAGCAGGTACTCTTTGCCTTTTGGCAGTTTTTTGAATTCGGTTTTGAGCTTGTGAAAGGGTATTTTTATTGTCTCACACGGTGCAGAGAGACACTCCTCGCCCGCACGGATATCGATGATGACATTTTTTTTGGGATCAAGTTTGGTAACGATCTCTACCGGAGCACTCTGTGTCACATCATCGATGATCTCGTCCACCCATATCGTTTTTGCCTCCTCTACGGCTCTGTCAAGTACAGTATAGTCAAAACGTTTTGCCTCTTTTTCCATACGTTTGTAGGAACCGTGGGTGATCGGGTTTTTGGAGATGACACCGCAGTACTCGGGCATATTCTCGGCAAAGTAGCGTGTGCCTATCTTGGTAGCGATATCGATGATCTCTGGTTTGTTCATCGTGGCAAGCGGACGGAGGACGAGTTTGTGAGTGACCTGGTCTATGAGCGCAAGGTTGCGCAGGGTCTGGCTGCTCACCTGCGCAACACTCTCGCCTGTGAGCAGTGCATCGATCTCCATCGCATCGGAGATCTTCTCTGCGGCCATCAGCATCAGGCGCTTGAGCGTGACTCCCATATAGGTTTCAGCCGTAGAACGGAAGATCTCCTCTACCACTGCATCAAAAGGGACGGAGACGAACTTTACGCGGTGCGAGGCGCCGAACTTGTTCCAGAGATAGAGAGCGACCTGTTTTATCCCGATCTCATGGGCAGCACCCCCGAGGTTGAAGAAGATAAAGTGGGTTTTGATCCCGCGTTTCATCGTCAGATAGCTGGCAACCGTAGAGTCAAATCCTCCCGACATCAAAGAGAGGATATCTCCCTGTGTGCCGATAGGGTAGCCGCCGAGTCCCTGGTGCTTGTCGGTGATGACATTGAGCTGGTTGTTGATCAGTTCGATACGAACGGTGACCTCCGGGTGGTGAAGATCGACACGACTGGCCTCCGAGTGTGCCAGGATATAGCCGCCGATCGTACGTTCCATCTCGAATGAATTGAACGCATGTGTCCCTGTACGTTTTGCGCGCACAACAAAGCTTTTTCCCTTGAGCTCATCGGCAACCACTTCGCAGACTTTGGCCTTGATCTGCTCCAAGCTCTGCATCGCATCAAACTGCAGTGCCTCGAGTACCTGGTCGATACCCGGGGTATCCAGAAGTATCTGTCTGACCTGTTCCACCAGTACGACAGGGGTGACCACTTCGATCTTGTCGCTGAACTTCTTGATATGCATCGTTTCGCTGAGAGGCCTGAGCAGTGCCTGGAGGTTGTTGTAGAGCTGGCCGACCATCTGTTTTTTTGCAGCATCGCCTTTGACCATGATCTCAGGAAAAAGTTTGAGAATGAATTTCTGTGTTGAGTTTGCTGATACGTCCACTAAGTTAACCCTTCATTAAAATTGGTGAAATTATAGCATAGTAGGATGGCTGTTGCTGCAAATGCTCCTCTTCACGCACGATTTCATGGGAGATGAGGGGGTTTTTTAGATCCTCCGCTCCCGTAGATATTTCAGAGGCAGAGGAGAATCTGGTTAGAATAATGGGCTGCCTCTCTCCCTGTACCACTGCACGATACTGTCCCACGCCTCTTGCGCGGTTTCTGCGTAGATGATGAGTCCAAGATCATCTTCTGAGATCATCTCTTCCTCTCTTAGGATCTCAAAATTGATGAGGCTGTCCCAATACTCCCTGTGGATGAGAATCACAGGCATCGGTTCGCTTTTTTCTGTCTGGATCAGCGTCAGGACCTCAAAGAGTTCATCGAGCGTTCCAAATCCCCCGGGAAAGACCACCAGTGCTTTGGTTCGTAGCATAAAATGAAGTTTACGAATCGCAAAGTAGTGAAAGACAAAATTGAGATCAGGCGTACTGTAAGGATTGGGGTCCTGTTCGAAGGGGAGTTCGATATTGAGCCCTATGGAGATCGCTCCTACATCTTCTGCTCCACGGTTGGCTGCTTCCATGATGCCCGGGCCGGCACCGGTCATCAGAGTGACACGGGGATCATGCGGTCCCTTACCACTTGCACCGACCAGTCTTCCAAATGCCCGCGCCTCCTCGTAGTGGATGCTTTTGTTAAGCATCTTTTTGGCTTTTTTCAGTGCTGCTTGTAGTTCAGGCGAATCAGGGTTGCGTTCCAGGTTCTTTTCGGTCTCTGCATGTGCCTGGATCGCCTGCTCCGGCTCCAGGGTACGTGCACTGCCGAAGACAACGATGGTATGTTTGATATGATGCTCGCGCATCTTTACTTCTGCCTTGAGGTAGTCAAGCTGCAGCCTGATCCCTCTGGCTTCATTGTGGTATAAAAATCTTTCACTGGATTGATGGGCTTTTGAGCGTAGCATCAGTACTCCTTTTCGCATGCGAGTTTGAGACAGTTCTGCGGTGTTTTTCCTGTAAGGAACTGCTGCATGTTTTTCAGCGAGGTTTCAAGTATCCTTTGCAGTGCCTCCTGGGTGTAGTATGCCATATGGGGGGTATAAAAGAAGTTCTCTTTTCTTGCCAGGGTAATATCGTTGCAGACATCCGAAGCGATAGTGTTTGGAAGCGTGATATAGAGCAGGGGCTCCATCACTTCGCACCGTGCGATATTGATGATGACCGCTTTGGGTTTGATGAGCGCGCTGTTGTGCATGTTGATGATATGCGTCGTAGAAGGGGTAAGGGGGAGTGCCAGCATCAGCACATCTGCTTTTCCGAGCAGTTCATGCAGCCCGGTCAGCTCGATGCCGATTTCATCATAGACCGGCCTGTAGGTACGGGTATATCCTATGATCTTCATGCCGAACCCCCTGGCGATCTTTGCCATCTGGGTACCGATCGTTCCCAGTCCTATGATGCCGACTGTCTTTCCCTGAAGTTCAAACCCTTTGAGGTCAAGGTAGTTTCCGTTGCCTCTTTCCGATCTTTCCAGTGCGGTATGCGTATGGCGGGAGATATTGAGCAGCAGGGAGAAAGCAAACTCGGCGACTGCCGGACCCCCATAGCCGGAGACATTGCTCACCTTTATCTCCCTGGAGTAGAGTGACTTGCATTTCACATGTTCATAGCCGGACGATCGGGTCTGAAGGTATTTAAGGTTTGGAAGGAGGGAGAGCAGGTGATCCTCTATCTGGGAGTATATAAAAAGCGAGACGATATCAAACGGTTCTTCTTTTGTGAGTTCTTCCTGGATCGTTCCTTCAAAAAAGAAGAGCGTATGCCCGGCCAGGCGGGATTCAAAAAATACCTTCTCCTTCTCTTTGATCTCAAAGAATGCGATGTTCATGTCTACCCCTTTTGCATACGATCTTTATGTAATTGTACCTATTTATCCATTTCCATCACAAGTACCAATATCGCGTTTGGACATCTCCATCGATACGTAAGTCAGTGTATGGTACCGCATACCTTTTCCTACAGTTCTATCGTTTCGGCATATCTTACGATGTGAGATGGTTTATTCATGCGCTCCTTGATCGCTTTTTGGAAAATCTCCTGTTTGTCTCTTTCTCCGTGTACCAAAAATATCTGCCCCAGACGTTTGAAGCTCTGCATCCATCTGATCAGGTCATTCTGGTCGGCATGGGCGGAAAACCCGTTGATCGTGTGGACCTTCGCCTTGACAATGATATCTTCATTATAGACCTTGATCTTCTTTTCCCCGTCCACGATCTGGCGTCCCAGCGTACCTTCCACCTGGTAACCTACAAAGACCAGGGCATTTTTTTCGTTCCACAGGCGGTGCTTGAAGTGCTGAAGGATGCGTCCGCCGTTGCACATGCCTGCACCGGCGATGATGATACATCGCGACTCCTCCTCATTGATCTTCATAGATTCCTGTACATGCAGGGTATAGTTCAGATAAGGAAAACCGAAGATCGTGCCGTCACGCTCCAGGAACTTATTGCAGCACTCGGTAAGCTCTTCATGGTAGTTTTTGTATATCTCCGTAGCGCGTATCGCCATCGGTGAATCGAGGTAGATCTGGCACACGGGAAGATCGCCGCGGTTATACATCTGTTTGAGTATACAGAGGATCTCCTGTGTGCGTTCGATCGCAAAAGAGGGGATAAGAACATTTCCTTCATTGTTGATCGTCTCTTTGATGACCGCTTCAAGCTCCGCATCACTCTCTTTTGCGCCTTTGTGGTTCCTGTCGCCGTAAGTCGATTCGATAAAGAGCGCATCGGCCTCTTCTAGGGTGTCGGGTGCGGGCATCACCAGTTCGTTGTCATTTCCCAGGTCACCGCTGAAGACAATGCACTTCTGTTCCCCGTCCTCCTCAAATGTGATCTGTATGATCGCGGAGCCGAGGATATGCCCGGCATTTTTGAAGGTCACTTTTATTTCATGATCCAAAGAGAGCGTTTCACCATAGCCCACCTCCATAACGGGTAGCTGATAGATCAGGCGCACATCATCTTTTTCGTAAAGCGGCTT
>DSDW01000022.1 GCA_011048515.1 Campylobacterota bacterium
ATATTAATCAGGGTGACATTGTCAATTATTTTGAAGATAAAAATTTATATGAATTGGCAAAAAAATCGAATAAGCAACTAGAGTATACTCAAACAAAACAGTTATTTCATGAGCATAAATCTAGTTTAACTGAACATCTCGAGAAGTTGGTTGAAAGTTATAAAAAAGTTTATGAATTTGAAGTCAAAACATTTGAACTTCATCAGCAAACAATAGAAAATATTTTAAGTGAAAACTTTGTTATTAATTATGATCATGAACAATTATTATGTGATTTTGATATTTCAACTGGACTAGAAAAAGCAAATCAAATTATCAATGATTTGGAAGGGAGTATTGTTGATTTTAAAGATAATAGTTATATTAGTATTGAAGAGAGTGAAGAACCAATAGTTGAAGCCTTTGAAGAATTGATCACAAGAAAGAAAACCATTATTTTAGAGAAAAAGCAGGTAAATCAAAAACAAATTAATTTTATAAATTCAGTGAATTCGTTAATACAGGAGACAAATTCAAGACTTGATAGTGATGCAACACAAAAAATTACATCACAACATACTTTAGGAACTTTAAAACAAAATATCAAAGAGCACTTTAAAAACGTAGTTCATTTAAAAAAAATGGCATCAGAGATTGAAAATTTTGACTATTCTAAGCAAGAAGAAATACCAATAAGTAGCGATGTTAGTATGATCCTTGAAGTTGAAAGTGATATCAGTTTAAAAAATATATTATTAGATTGTTTTATTGGATCGAGTCCTGATGAAAGTTTATATCTTCACATGTTACGCATTTTGTCTAGGGGTATTACAATAAAAAATTATCCTCATGAGAATACTTCAGAGGTTCTATATAGAAAGCTAAACAATCAGCTGGGAGACATTTATCTAAAATTAGACACTCCTGAAGACTATTTGCAATATTCAGAAGGGAGCACTTCAAAAAGTAATAGTCCAGGTTTTAATTCAGAAAAGTATTTAGAAATAATTTTGAAAAACCCAACAAATAAAATGATTTTTATTGATCAGCCTGAAGACAATCTTGGGAATAAATTTATTTCTGACACGCTAGTTTCCATTTTTAGAGAAATAAAATTTAAAAAACAAATATTTTTAGTTACACATAATCCTTCAATTGTTGTCTATGGTGATGCTGAATGTATTATTCTTGCTGAAAATAATGGGAAAATAACATATAAACAGATAATGCTTGAAGATAAAGACTCACAGAAAGAGATATGTAGTGTGCTTGATGGAGGAGAATATATTTTTGATAATCGTTCAAAAAAATATAATATACAAAGAATTCTAAGAGGAGATAGTTAAGATGTCAAATATTGAATGTACCGGGACAATAGATATAGCTAATAATATTATTAAGGTTGATACTTTGGATACGGATGAAATCATAATTGATTTTCATCTGATATTGATTTTACTAATTTGATTTCCATATTAACAAAAAAAATTGATGCAGGTAATCCTATTACTTTAAATATAGAAGATCCTGAAGATGAAAAGATAAAGTTGATAGTTGAAACTTTAAAAAGTATTTTTGATGTATATAATGAGAGTCTTAGAGAGGAATCTGAGGAAGACATTGGTGATGAAATACCATACTAAAGCAAATAAAAATCTAGAAAAAGATATACTTTTTTCTAGAAATAAAATTTAAAGGAAACTCTTTGAGGCTCTATGAAAAGGTATTTTACTTCATATCTGGTCACGGTAGGGGGTGGGCATTTTCATCAAATGATCTAGCCCATAAATTTACCAGACAAGAGATAGACAATACCCTTTCAGACCTGACAAAAAAAGGCAAGATCCGCAGAGTAGCCCGAGGTATCTACGACTACCCCAAATACAGCGAACTTCTCCAAAAAGAGCTAAGTCCCGACATCGAACAGGTAGCCCGTGCCTATGCCAGAAAATTTAACTGGGACATAGAAGTGAGTGGTGATACGGCTTTGAATGTATTGGGCCTATCTACTCAAATAGTCGGAAAGTATATCTACCTAAGCAATGGACCTAACAAGAGTTATAAACTCAATGACGGAAGAACTGTCGAGTTCAAAAAATCAGCACTTAAAAACATAGGCTTCAAATACAAAGAAAGTTCCCTGATAGTCCAAGCACTCAAAGCACTTGGGAAAGAACATATCACCGATAAAGTGATAGATAAGATCAGAGAGCAGATCGATGAGAAGATGTACGATAAGATACTCAAAGACACCAAGACCGCTACTTCATGGATCTATGAGACAATAAAACAAATATGTCAAAAAGAGCCGAACAATGGATAGAATACTTAACTTAGAGGATCACGAAAGAGAAGAGCTTTTTAACGAAGCTGCGGTAAAAATGAATGTACACCCGGCAATCGTAGAAAAAGACTTCTGGGTTGTTTGGGTATTAAGCAAAATTTTTAGTGAGGAGAGGCTCAAAAAAGTTTTAATGTTTAAAGGTGGTACCTCACTCTCTAAGGTTTTTAATCTTATAGGTAGATTCTCTGAAGATATCGATCTTATACTTGACTGGAGAGAAGTAACAGAGGAAAACCCTGCAGAAACCAGGGAATCAAGAAATCAACAAAATAGACTGAACGAAGAGATCAATACGCAAGCAGTAGAATATATAAAAGGGGTTTTACTCCCGGCTATAAGTGAGCTGGTAGCTCCTAAATGTACTTGCAGTATAGATGAAGAGGATGGACATAATATCATTATAGCTTACCCGGCAGCATTTAGTGAAGGATATCTAAGGCCGCAAATACTTCTTGAAATTGGTCCATTGGCTTCTTGGCTACCATCTAGTGAGTATGAAATATCTGCGTATGCAGTGGAGCAGTTTCCTACACTTTTTGATGTACATACCTGTAAAGTACATGCGATAGATGCTAAACGAACTTTTTGGGAAAAAGCCACGATCCTTCATCAAGAGGCGAACAGAGGTGGAGATAAACCTTTGCCGTTACGTTATTCAAGGCACTATTATGATTTGGCATTAATGGCAAGGTCCGAAGTGAAAGATAAAGCATTGGCTGACTTGGAACTTCTAGAGAATGTCGTGGCCTTTAAAAAGCAATTTTACTATGTCGCTTGGGCTAATTATGAAGAGGCGGTACCTGGTAGCTTTAAACTATTGCCACATGACTCACATATTGATGAACTTAAAAAAGATTATAAAGCGATGCAAAATATGATCTTTGATAAGCAATTGTCGTTTGAAGAGATCATGGAGACATTGGAAAATTTAGAAAAAGAGATCAATATATTGGGGAAGTAAAAGATGGAAAAGATCACCGAAAACGAGATAGAACGGTTAGCGATAGAGATGCTGGAAAAGCTGGGGTATCGTTATATCTATGCACCTGAGGTAGCGCCTGACAGCGAAAATCCGATGCGGAGTTCCTTCGAAGAGGTGATCCTCCGGGAAAAGCTTCTCTCTTCGCTTACTGCTATCAATCCCGCACTGGACCACCCCCTCATCGAAGATGCCGTAAAACAGATAGAACGCATCCACTCCACCGAACTGCTTACCAACAATGAAAGCTTCCATAAACTCCTCACCGAAGGAGTGAAAGTAGAGCGAACAGAAGAGGGTGTGACACGCGGGGAGATCGTCAGGCTGATCGACTTCGATCATGTGGCAAACAATGACTTTACCGTGATGAACCAGTTTACGATCATCGAAAACGGGGTCAATAAACGCCCCGATCTGATCCTCTTCGTCAACGGGCTGCCGCTGGTCGTGTTGGAACTGAAAAATGCCGTGGATGAGAATGCCACGGTCAAATCAGCCTATAAACAGATACAGACCTACAAAGAGATGACCCCTTCGCTTTTTACCTACAACGCCTTCTGTGTCATCAGTGACGGCATCGAAGCCAAAGCGGGGACGATCTCCGCAGGGTTTAGCCGCTTCATGGCATGGAAGAGCAGTGACGGGAAGGAAGAGGCTTCAAAGCTCACTCCTCAGATGGAGACGCTTATAGAGGGAATGCTGAAGCCGGAAACACTGCTCGATCTGGTGCGAAGCTTCATCGTCTTTGAGAAAGACAAAAGAGAAGACGCCAAGACGGGCATCAAGACCATAGAGACCGTCAAAAAGCTCGCAGCCTACCATCAGTACTACGCGGTGAACAAAGCGATCGAGTCCACGCTCAGAGCAGTCGGTGACAGCTATGCGGACAGCGTGATGGAGAGCCCGGCCTCTTATGGGCTCCCTGATGTAAAGACACAGCCAAAAGGTGACGGGAAAGCCGGTGTGGTCTGGCATACGCAGGGAAGCGGCAAATCGCTCTCCATGGTCTTCTATACCGGTAAGATCGTACTGGCACTGGACAACCCGACGGTACTGGTGATCACCGACCGGAACGACCTGGACGATCAGCTCTTTGATACCTTTGCAGCGTCGCAGAGTCTCCTCAGGCAGGAACCGATACAGGCGGAGAACAGGGACCATCTCAAAGAGCTGCTGAAAGTGGCTTCGGGCGGTGTGGTCTTTACCACGATACAGAAGTTCCAGCCCGAAGAGGGCAATGTCTATGACGAACTCTCCAGCCGTAGAAATATCATCGTGATCGCCGATGAAGCGCACAGGACACAGTACGGCTTCAAAGCAAAAACCGTGGATGAGAAGGACGAGGAGGGCAATGTCGTCGGCAAGAGAATCGTCTATGGGTTTGCCAAGTACCTCAGGGATGCCCTGCCCAATGCCACCTATCTCGGGTTTACCGGTACACCGATCGAGAGTACCGATGTCAATACCCCTGCGGTGTTCGGAAACTATGTCGACATCTATGACATCGCACAGGCCGTAGAGGACGGTGCGACCGTACGTATATTCTATGAGAGCAGGCTGGCGAAGATCACGCTGAGCGATGAAGGCAAAAAGCTGGTCAAAGCGCTTGACGAAGAACTCAGCGGCGAAAATCTCGATGATAGTCAAAAAGCCAAAGCCAAGTGGACACAGCTTGAGGCACTGATCGGCAGCAAAAACCGTATCAAAGAGGTCGCCAATGATATCGTAACGCACTTTGAGAACCGTCAGGAGGTATTTGACGGTAAAGGGATGATCGTAGCGATGAGCCGAAGGATCGCTGCAGAGCTCTATGATGAGATCATCAAACTCCGTCCGGAGTGGCACAGTGATGATCTGGACAAAGGGGTGATCAAAGTCGTGATGACCGCCAGCAGTGCAGACGGTCCGGAACTTGCCAAACACCATACAAGCAAGCAGCAGAGACGTGATCTCGCCAACCGGATGAAGGATGTGGATGATGCACTGAAGCTGGTGATCGTACGGGATATGTGGCTCACAGGGTTTGACGCGCCGGCGATGCATACACTCTATATCGACAAGCCGATTAAGGGGCATAACCTGATGCAGGCGATCGCAAGGGTCAACAGGGTCTATAAAGACAAGCCGGGCGGACTGGTGGTGGACTATCTTGGAATCGCCAGTGATCTCAAGAAAGCACTCTCTTTCTACAGTGACAGCGGTGGTAAGGGTGATCCTGCTCTGGCACAGGAACAGGCGGTAGCGCTGATGCTGGAGAAGCTTGAAGTGGTGTCGCAGATGTACCATGGATTTGCCTATGAGGAGTATTTCTCGGCAGATACGAGAGGAAAGCTTGCGCTGATACTTGAAGCCGAAGAGCATATCCTGGGACTGGAAGATGGGAAAAAACGCTATATCAATGAAGTCACGGCACTCTCCCAGGCATTTGCCATCGCCGTACCGCATGAGCAGGCGATGGATGTCAAGGATGAAGTGTCATTCTTTCAGGCGGTCAAAGCCAGACTGGTGAAGTTCGACAGTACGGGTAACGGCAGAAGCGATGAGGAGATGGAGACAACGATCCGGCAGGTGATAGACAAGGCACTGGTCTCTGAGCAGGTGATCGACATCTTCGATGCATCGGGGATCAAGAAGCCGGATATCTCGGTACTCTCCGAAGAGTTCCTGATGGAAGTGCAGGGGATGAAGCACAAGAACATCGCCCTGGAAGTGCTCAAAAAGCTGCTCAATGATGAGATCAAAACCCGATCAAAGACCAATCTGGTACAGAGTAAATCGCTCATGGAGATGCTGGAGAACTCGATCAAAAGGTATCACAATAAGATCATCACTGCAGCAGAAGTGATCGAGGAGCTGATCAAACTGGGCAAAGATATCCAGGAGATGGACAGCGAAGCCTCCAAAATGGGACTGAGTGATTTTGAATATGCGTTCTATACTGCCGTTGCAAACAATGAGAGTGCTAAAGAGCTGATGAGCAAAGATGTTTTGCGTGAACTTGCCGTAGTGCTGACCGAAAGGGTCAAAGCTAATGCCAGTATCGACTGGACGATCAAAGAGAGCGTGCGATCAAAACTCAAAGTGATCGTGAAGCGTACGCTAAGGCAGTTTGGTTATCCGCCAGATATGCAGCTTTTGGCTACTGAGACTGTGCTAAAGCAGGCTGAGATGATCGCTGATGAACTGGTGAGCTAAAGAGAAGGAGAAGCCAATGCCGATACCACCTATACAAAAACAACTGGTAGAGAAGCTGATGCAGGCTTACTGTGAGAGTAGGATACCAAAAGAGATACAGAACCAAATAAGACTATCCTACACAATAAGAGGAAATAACATCACCCTCATCGAGTCTCGCCCCTTTTGGAAGGATGAGACGCGGTGGATCGATATGAAGATAGCCCAGGTACGTTTTGACAATGATAGCAAGACCTTTACGCTCTATTGTGCTGATAGAAATGGTAGATGGCATCTTTACGACTTTATGGAGCCATCAACTGAGCTGGAGGAGATACTTCTGGAGATTGACAGGGATCCTACCGGGATATTTTGGGGCTGATCCTTGGTAATATATCAAAATTAATGATGATAATATCTATATAACTGATTTAAAAATCTTCTTATTTCTTTTTTTTCAAAAAAAATATTTTTTTCTTCATTTTTAAAAGTCAACTTAGAAGAAATAGTCGGAACTCAAAAGAATTTAGTGAAAAGCAGGTGAAATCTTCACCCTGAAACCAGTCCGATTTTCCTCCTTTACATCCTTGACAGACTACATTACAATAGTAGTACAAGCGCTTGAACAACCAATATACAGGAGGTACTGTGGAGCTGAAACATAAGCTCGACCGTTTCACTAAGGTGGCAATAAAAAGGCGAAAGAAAGTGCTCAAATGGCTGGCAAATCAAAATGAAGAAATTGCTTTGTTGGCTTTTGAAAGCCAAAAAGAACATCTCTTCAACCTTTCTGGGACGAACGAAGAGAATAGGTCTATTCTCTATTTAGCTGCCTTATATCTAGCAGCTGATCACTTATATAGTCTATACCATGCCCAAAATAGTAAGAATAGAGATATGAATATAAATGCTGTACAAGGAGTTACGAGAATGCAGGCAAAAAAGTTCAAAAAGAACATGCAGTCAGAGAAATACGACAAGATGCTGAACTTGAAAAGCAAAATATTGGTTCTCAAGGATGAGGAAAAGCTCTCTTTTCGAGAGATTTCTGAGTTCTTGAAGCGTTACCACCGGCTGGAGGTGTCGCATAGTTATGTCGCGACGTTTTATCATGCAATGAAGGAGAAAAAATGATTAATATACCCTATACGCCACGCAAAATCGGACGTAACTACTCAGATAGTATATACGATCTAGGATACGGATTCTATTTTGAGCGTAGTTTTGAATTTCGTCCTATGTGCAGTAGGCCGAGCTGGCCCTTTTATTTTGAGGATATACTATTAGAAGGGGTAGAGGAGGATTTCATTTCTGCACTGGCCGGTACGCTGGAAGGGTTTGTTCGGGGACTTATGGGAACTCAAAAATATTCTGTTAGTGACTACCTCATTTTTGAAGAGGCAACTGTTGATGATCGTCCAGCAATACTTTGTACAATCCATTACATCGACGAAGATACTGATAACAAAGAAAAGACAAAAGAAATCTTTTTTGATAAATTTGAGGCTAATCGTATCGTAAAGAGTCTTGAGGATGCCCTCACTCGTATGCATCCAATGATTCTTCACAGCATGTAGACAATAGGCTATGTGAAGATACCCGTCACATAGCCTAAAATATTTTAGATGACTACCCCTCTCACATACAGCATATCCGCACCAAACTCTTCACCTTCCTGCCACGTCACTCGATCGCCGTGAGAGCCTACTTCAACGCCTTTGAAATATTCTTCATCTCTGAGCCTGGACAATGATGCATTATCCAAAAAAGGCAGTGCATCAAATACCTTTACGACTCCATCCTCAAATGCAGCTTTTATTTTAAAGCCCTTCAGTGGCTTTACTTCTATGATCTTACTCATTGTTTTTCTCCTTTCCATATTTTCAGTTCTTCTCCATCCAAAGTCGCCTCATATCTGGCAAACTCTTCCTCAAGCTGCTGCTTCATCTCCTCATCGAAAATATCGTCGTCTTCGAACAGAACTATCCCATCTTTGTCTTTTATCTCATAGACGATGATCTCACCGTCTATTTCGATATAGCTGTACGTTATGCCCTGATATGTGAGTTTCGGTTTCATGTCATTTCTCCAAAAACTGTATTGTAACCTGACCGGTTCTTTCTTTGAATCTCAACTTCCTGTACTTCCTGACGACAACCCATCCTATACCAAGGATAAGTGTTCCGTGCACGATCTCTCTATTGTATTTTTGTGCAAAAGTGATCAAATCAAAGTACTCTATAGCAATAGCTCCAACTGCAATATCCAACAAGATCAGCAAGGTACCCCACACTAAAGCTTTTTTCATTGTTACTTCTCTTTTTCTTATATTTTAATCCCATTATCGAGATCCTCATCAAAATATCTCAAATTGTCATCTCACACTGCGATTTTCCTATCCACATAGTCATCCCAATCTATCTCGCCACGTACCATACCGGATATCAGCATCGCTTTATGTGCCGTGGTCCTTGTACCGATGAGAATGTCATTGTCGCTAATGACTTTGATCCTTTGGCCAAGTTTTGCCTGAGCTGCCGCAGAGATGAAATGGGCGATAAGCCTGAGATCAAAGCCTCTCTCTTTGTAGCGTTTAAGAAAGTGTTTTTTATGATCCAGTACTACTTTGGTCTGGTATTGCGGGACATAGATAAAGCCCTTTTTTTCTACCCACTCTTTGGAGTAGATCCCTTTGAAGCGGTATCCCTTTATCAGTATGGCCTGATCTTCAGCAGTACGCTTACCGACAATAACACTCTTACCGTCACAGATAGTGATCTCCTGATCCTCTGAAAGCTGTGGAGCCCTTTGATAAAAAACCTTGATCAGCGACAGGTCAAAGTAGTGTCTTTCCCAGTCTTTCCAAAAAGACTCTTTTGCAAAGAGCTTTACCGGATTTAATTGATGCGGATGATAGGTCATCGTTTGAGGTTTTTTCTTTTTTTTAACTTCTTTTAGCTGTAAATATTTATCATCTTTTGGAATAATCGTAATACCCATATTTGTCTTCCCCTCTCAAGAATAGATGTGATATGTATTAAATTGTAAGGCAGTAAAATTAACCGTAGGTAAAGGAGCTAGGCACTTTTTTCAGCAGCTCTCCGCAATGCTTTTTCGTATGCATCGTTGATAAGCTGGATGATCCGGGTTGCTTCTTCAAGCTCCTCTTTGCTTACTCCCATTGATACAATACGATCAGGATGCCACTTCCTTACCAGCGTTCTGTAGCTTTTTTTGATAGCAATAGCAGAGTCATAGATACTGCACCCAAGAATCTCATAATGGTTTGAGCAGTTAGTAAAGAATGCAAGTTCTTTTTCAAACCTGGATCTTCGAGGAGGAGTCTGGGTATACGTTTTATGTACATGAGATTTTGCCTGAGCACGCTTTTTTCTTTCTTCGTAGGCTTCTGCTCTTTGTTTCTGATCTGCTTCTCTCTGCCGCTCAGTTTCTGCGCGTTTAGCCTCTTCTGTGCTGAGATACGCCTGCAGCTCTTTTCCAATCTGGTAGAACATATAGATGAACTTCATGATCAGAAGCCCCATCATTATTACGATCAGTTGTTCACCAGTATTGTAACCCATGATTCCTCTTCCCTGTTTTTTGAAGTCTTAAGACCTAAGATCTTTTAACATCTCCTGAAGCGTAGAAGTATCACCTGCATAACATTCGTTTACAAGTGTATTCCAAGCATCCTTTTTGGTTTTTTTTGCGTCCCATAGTGGCATAAACGGGTTTCTCTGCTTATAGAATTTCACATTGAGTGGCTCAACAAATCTAGGGTCTCCATTCCCCAGCCCTATGTGACCGCACTTATCCTCTAGGAGGTTTGTGTCTTTATCCCAGTGTGGTGCATTGCAGTATCTGTCAAGCTTGTCGATCGAGTTGATTGCCGATGGTGTCTTATTGCTCCCTTTTTCAAACTCTACTGAAAAGAAGTCATAACCATTTGATAGGGCTTTATCAGCTACACCATATAG